>NZ_JAFMPN010000014.1 GCF_017351175.1 Desulfovibrio sp. Huiquan2017
ATACGGGAGTCCTTGACATGGGGCCGCATAAGAAAAGCCCCCGGACAACTCCGTCCGAGGGCTTTTTTTCTTCTGGCCGGGCCGCCTAGAGCGGTTTGAGCTCGGTCAGGACGGGCTCGTCGTGATGGTCGCAGTCGTGGTGGTCGCAGGTGATCTGGTTGTCCTTGAGTTCGCCGGAAAGCCATTTCTCCAGGACTTTTTCGATGGGGCCTGAGCAGCCGCGGACCACTTCAATGCCTGCGTTTTTGAGGATGTTCAGTGCGCCCTGGCCCATATTGCCGGCGAGCATGACTTTGACGCCACGCTCGGCCAGGACCGGGGCTATGTCGGACTTGCAGCCGCATCCCTGGGGGGAATCCATGCGTTCGCTGAAAGTGATTCGATTGTCCTCTACCGTCACCAGGGTGTAGTGGTCGCAATGGCCGAAATGGTCGTCGATGAGGCCTTCGCGGGTGGGCAGTGCGATGATCATAAATCTCTCCTGAATGATAGGGTCTGAATACAAGAAAATAATACGGGATCTTTTGTTGTAAAGAGGTGCCGCCTATTTTCTGCGCTCCAGGAAAAATCGCTTGAGCAGGGCCGAGCATTCCTCGCCCATGACGCCTTCCACGGTCCACAGCCGGTGATTGGCGAACGGCAGCGAGCCCCCTTGCATGTTGGAGACCAGGGCCCCGGCGCGTTCGTCCCGGGCCGCGAAGACCACCCCGGCCACTCGGGCATGGAGAAGCGCCCCCGTGCACATCAGGCACGGTTCGAGGGTCACGGCCATGATCGTGTTGGGCAACCGGTAGTTGCTCATGACGCGGGCCGCCTCGCGTAGGCAGAGGATTTCCGCGTGGCCGGTTGGATCATGCGATGCGATGGGCCGGTTGTGGGCGGCCGTGAGCAGAGTGCCTGTAGGCGTGAACAGGGCCGCGCCGATGGGGGCCTCGCCCTCCCGGGCCGCCGTGCATGCTTCGCCGAAGGCCACATCCATGAGATCGCGCCAGGTGGTTCCGGCGGGTGGAGAGGGCGCGATGGGAAGGGCCATGGCCGAGGGTTATCGATCCTTGAGGTAGCGTACCCCGGCTTCGAGCATGGTCAGGCCAAGGGGGATGTCCGGGTCGGTGCCCCGTGTCCAGGACGGATGGTTGGTCTTGTGGTTGTACGCCTCGGGATGAGGCATGAGGCCGAGGATGCGTCCGGAGGGGTCGGTCAGCCCGGCGATGCCCAGCGACGATCCGTTGGGATTGTATGGATATTCCTGGGTGACCTCGCGGGTCTCGGGATGGACGTACTGGACCGCGATGAGATTTTCATCCTGCAAGGCCTGAAAGGTGTCCGCGTCCATGGGAATGATCTTGCCCTCGCCATGACGGATGGGCACGTCGAGAAAGTCGATGCCCTTGGTAAACACGCAAGGCGAGGCCGGATTGGTTTTGAGTCGTACCCAGCGATCTTCAAATCGGCCGGAATCGTTGTAGGACAGGGAGACCTGCCGTTCAAAGTAGCGTCCGCCGATGCCCGGAAGCAGACCGAGTTTGCACAGGAGCTGGAAGCCGTTGCAGATGCCGAGGATAATGCCGCCCTTGTCGAAAAATCCCTTCAACTGATCGAGCACGGGTTTGCCGCCCGCGTCGTTGGACCAGCGCCAGCGCAAGGCCGCTGCCTGGGCCGCGCCCAGATCGTCGCCGTCGAGAAAACCGCCGGGGCAGAGGAAATAGTTATAGTCGTCCATGCGGACATGGCCCGCTGCGAGGTCGGAAAAATAAATGATATCGGCCTGATCCGCACCAGCTTCCCGCAGGGCGTAGGCGGATTCCTTTTCACAGTTGGTGCCGTATCCGGTGATGACAAGTGCGTTGACGCGGGCCATGAAAATCTCCTCTTCGTATTGACTTTGTCGCAGTACCCTGCAAAATTTGGAAAGCAGCGGCGTGCTGGGCAGGAACATACGTGTCCGGCGCACGACAGTCAACATGGCCGGGGGACGACGCCGGCTATGATATATCCTTATAATCCAAGCTTAACGAAGGGGCTTCCTGACGTATGAAAACCAAGTTCATATTTATTACCGGTGGTGTTCTTTCCTCCCTGGGCAAGGGCCTGGCCGCGGCATCTATTGGAGCGCTTCTCCAAGCCCGCGGCCTCAAAGCCACCATCCAAAAACTCGATCCCTACATCAATGTGGATCCTGGGACCATGAACCCCTTTCAGCATGGTGAGGTGTACGTTACCGACGACGGTGCCGAGACCGATCTCGACCTCGGCCATTACGAGCGCTACCTGGGCAAGGCCCTGAGCCAGCAGAACAACTACACCTCCGGTTCCATCTATAACTCCGTCATCCAGAAGGAACGGCGCGGCGACTACCTGGGCGGCNGGCCCTGAGCCAGCAGAACAACTACACCTCCGGTTCCATCTATAACTCCGTCATCCAGAAGGAACGGCGCGGCGACTACCTGGGCGGCACCGTACAGGTCATCCCGCACATCACCGACGCCATCAAGGAAGCGGTCATCAACCTGCCCAACGGCGAGGACGTGGCCCTGATCGAGATCGGCGGCACGGTGGGCGACATCGAGGGCCAGCCGTTCCTGGAGGCCATCCGCCAGCTCAAGAACGACCTGGGCAAGGAAAACGTCCTGTTCATCCACCTGACCCTGGTGCCGTACATCAAAGCCGCGGGCGAATTGAAGACCAAACCGACCCAGCATTCGGTCAAGGAACTGCGCTCTGTGGGCATCCAGCCCGACATCATCATCGCTCGTTCCGAAGTGCAGTTGCCCGAGGACCTCAAGAAGAAAATCGCCCTGTTCTGCGACGTGGATCAGGATGCCGTGTTCACCGGCGTGGACGTGGACAATATTTACAAGGTCCCCCTGGAGTTCTACAATGAGGGCGTTGACCAAAAGATCGCCATCCTGCTCAAGCTGCCGGCCAAGAACGCCGAGCTCGCCCCCTGGGAGAATCTCGTTTACGCCCTGGACCACCCCGGGGGCGTGGTCAAGATAGGTATCGTCGGCAAGTACGTGGACCTGACCGAGGCCTACAAAAGCTTGCACGAGGCGTTGATTCACGGCGGCGTGGCCAATGAGGTCAAGGTGGAGCTGGAATACGTCAATTCCGAGAAGGTCACCCCGGCCAACGTGGAAAAGAAACTCAAGGGGCTGGACGGCATCCTGGTGCCCGGCGGGTTCGGCTCACGCGGCATCGAGGGCAAGATCCTGTCCATCAAGTATGCCCGTGAAAACAAAATCCCCTTTTTCGGCATCTGTCTGGGCATGCAGTGCGCCTGCATCGAGTTCGCCCGCAATGTCATCGGCCTGGAAGGGGCCAATTCCGAGGAATTCGACAAGGTCACCCCGCACAACATCATTTACCTGATGAAGGAGTGGTTCGATTTTCGGACCAAGAAGACCGAGACCCGCTGCGAGGACTCCGAGAAGGGCGGCACCATGCGGCTCGGCTCCTACCCGTGCAAACTCAAGAAGGACACCAAGGCCTTCGAGGCCTACAAGGTCGTGAACATCGACGAGCGGCATCGCCATCGTTTCGAATACAATAACAAGTACATCGAGCAGTTCGAGCAGAACGGCATGGTCCTGTCCGGCACCGCTCCGGACGAATCTCTGGTGGAAATCGTGGAGTTGCCCGGCCATCCCTGGTTCCTGGGCTGCCAGTTCCACCCGGAATTCAAGTCCAATCCCATGCACCCGCACCCGCTGTTCCGGGAGTTCATCAAGGCCGCCAAGGACGAAAAGGCCAAGAAGTAGCAGCCCATGGCAGATCTTTATCAACTCAGCAGGTCCGGCCCGTTCATTCTGGCCGGCCCCTGCGCCATTGAAAGCCGGGAGACCGCGCTTGCGACCGCCGACGTGCTCGCCGGACTGGCCGCAAAGCTGAACATCCCCATCGTCTATAAGAGTTCCTTCGACAAGGCCAACCGGACTTCGCTGACCAGTTTTCGGGGCCCCGGCCTGGAAAAGGGGCTCGAAATACTGGCCGAGGTCAAGTGCACTTCGGGGTTGCCCGTGGTCACGGATATTCACCACCCCGAACAGGCCGCGCCCGTGGCCGAGGTGGCCGACGTCCTCCAGATTCCGGCCTTCCTCTGCCGCCAGACCGACCTGCTGGTGGCCGCCGCAGAAACGGGCAGGGTGGTCAACGTCAAGAAAGGGCAGTTTCTCGCCCCCTGGGACATGAAAAACGTGGTCGACAAACTGCGTTCGGCGGGCAGTGAGCGCATCTGGCTGACCGAGCGCGGCTCCACCTACGGCTACAACAACCTGGTGGTGGACATGCGCTCCATTCCGCAGATGCGGGCTTTCGGCGTGCCGGTAATCATGGATGCGACCCATTCGGTGCAGTTGCCCGGCGGACTGGGCGGCGCTTCGGGCGGGCAGCGGGAATACGTCCCGGTCCTGGCCGCCGCCGCCGTGGCCGCGGGCGCGGACGGCGTCTTCATGGAGGTTCATCCCGACCCCGACAAGGCGCTGTGCGACGGTCCCAATTCCCTGCCTTTGGCCAAAGTGGAAGAGCTGCTCCGGCGGCTTCTGGCCCTCTGGGAGATCAGCCGTGGCTGATGCGACTGCGCTGGCGCGGAAGATCAAACTGCTGGTGCTCGACGTGGACGGCGTGCTCACCGACGGCGGCCTGTACTATGGCGACGAGGGGCTCCTCGTGAAGCGGTTCAATGTGCAGGACGGGCTCGGCATCAAGGTGGCCCAGGCAATGGGCCTTGAGGTCGGAGTCATCACGGGGCTGAATCAGAAACCGGTGGAGAACCGCGTTCGGGAACTGGGCATCCAGCATTATTACGCAGGGCATCACCGCAAGGTGCCGTTGTTCGAAGAGATGTGCGAAAAGGCGGGGGTCGATCCCCAGGAGGCCGCCTACATGGGCGACGACTGGATCGACCTGGCCGTAATGCGCCGCGCCGGGCTGGCCCTGTGCGTGCCCAACGCGGTGCCCGAGGTGATCGAGGCCGCGGATTGGATATCCGCCCGGCAAGGCGGACACGGCGCGGTCCGTGAAGCTATCGCCTTCATCCTGGAGGCCCGCGGCCTCAAGGAGCAGGCTCTGCAACACTGGGTGGACTAGATGAAAGGGCGCCCGGCTCTGATTCTTCTCGTCATTTTCGCCCTGGGGTTGCTTATCGGCCTGGGGGTGAATTCCCTTTTCTTTTCCGAGCCCATTCTGGAGGAAACCGGTACAGCCGAGCGGCCAAGGGCGTCGCGCGAGGAGATGTTCGCCGACGCCGACGTCTCGGCCGAGGACATCGAACTCGTCCAGGGCAAGCAGGGGGCCATGGCCTGGAAGTTGTTAGCCCGGAGTGCCAAGTACAACCAGGAACTCGGCATCATCGCCATGGATTTCCCCCAACTGACCGCCTTTTTCGGCGAGGATCGCCGGGAGGTCTACGTCCAGGCGGACCGTGGCGAGGTGGATCAGGAAAACGACAATCTGTCGTTGTACGACGGTGTCAGCGGGCGATTCGGCAACTTGGCCCTGGACGCCCAACATCTTGATTATGTGGGCGCAATAGGTAAGGTGTACCTCAAGGGCGGCGTCACTATGCGCCGACCGGACATGATTGTTCAGGCCAAGGCCATGGAACTCGACTTAGCCACGAACCAATTGGTGGCCGCGGGCGGCGTGGAAGCGTTGTTGGCCCCGGAAGGACTGGGAAGGAATCCTTTGCATGAAAACAAGGAATAAGACGTTGCGGAAAACGGTTCGACGTATGGGAATGCTGCTGCTGCTGGCCCTGTTGCTGGTTCCGGTCAGAGCCCTGGCCCAGGACTGGGGCGAAGTGCGCGAGGCCACGGTCAACCTCAACGTGCGCAAGGCGCCCAATCCAGGGGCCGCGCATGTGGTCACCCTGGCCAAGGGCCAGCGGGTGCGCACCGACTTCCCCGAAAACGGCTGGGTGGCCGTCTTCGAGTTGAGCGAAAAGGATCGCGACCCGGCCAAGGCCGTCGGGTACGCCAACGCGAAATTCCTCAAGGCTGTTGAGATGAAGAAGGCCGCGTCCACGCCCACTCCGGCGGCCCCCAAGATCGATTCCGGAGAAGGGCAGGTCACGGGTGCTGTGGCTGAAACACCGCCGCCCGCCCCCATTCCGGTGGGCATGGATCCGAACCGTCTGCCGGTGAAGATCACTTCCGATCGCATGACCTACAATGAAACCGGCAAGGTCATTTCCTTCGTGGGTAACGTGGTCGCTA
The DNA here is from genome assembly GCF_017351175.1 of Desulfovibrio sp. Huiquan2017. Lineage (NCBI taxonomy): Bacteria > Pseudomonadati > Thermodesulfobacteriota > Desulfovibrionia > Desulfovibrionales > Desulfovibrionaceae > Desulfovibrio > Desulfovibrio sp. Huiquan2017. Next base: position 6,213 of record NZ_JAFMPN010000014.1, read on the forward strand.
CCCATGGCGAACTGACCCTCTGGGCCGACAGGCTTTCGGCCTTTCTCGCGTCCAGCTCCGACAAGAAATTTTCCGCCGATAGCGTTGACCGCATCGTGGCCGAAGGCAAAGTCCGGGCACGGAAGGGGACCACCGAAGGAACCTGCGGCAAGCTGACCTACTTGGTGGGGCCGCAACTCCTCAAGATGGAGCAGAATCCCAAACTCCAGGATGGCCCCAACTCCTTGACCGGCGAAGTCATCAATTTCCACATCAAAGACGATCGATCCGAGGTCATCGGCGGCGAACAGCGCGTCAAGGCCGTCTTCATGACTCCCGGCAATCTCAAGGTGCAGTAGATGGCGGAAGGTCTGCGCGCAACGAACCTGTCCAAGCGGTACGGACAGAAAGAGGTCGTCCACGGCATCAACATAGAGGTCAACACGCGCGAGGTGGTCGGCCTGCTCGGTCCCAATGGCGCGGGCAAGACGACCACGTTCTACATGCTCGTGGGCATTGTTCAGCCCAACACCGGCGAGGTGTCGCTGAACGGCCAGCCGCTCACGGACAAGCCCCTGCACGAGCGCGCCCGCCTCGGCGTCAGCTATCTGCCCCAGGAAAGCTCCATCTTCAAAAAGCTTACCGTGCGCCAGAATCTCCAGATCATCCTGGAGCAGACCAACCTGACTTCACGGCAGCAGCGGGCCCGGGCCGAGGAACTCATGGAGATGTTCACCATCACCAAGCTGGCGGACCAGGCGGCCATGTTCCTGTCCGGCGGCGAGCGGCGCAGGCTTGAGATCGCCCGGGCGCTCATCCTCGATCCGCAGTTCATTCTTCTGGACGAACCGTTCGCGGGCATCGACCCCATTGCGGTCATCGACATCCAGGAAATAATCTCCGTGCTCAAGTCCATGGAGATCGGCATCCTCATTTCCGACCACAATGTCCGGGAGACCCTGAACATTTGCGATCGTGCCTACCTTGTCTACGAAGGGACGGTCATTCTGGAGGGAGCCCCGTCTGAAATCGTCACATCCAGCCGCGCCCGGCAGATCTATCTGGGCGAAGATTTTCATCTCTGATCTCCTTGCCCTTATCTTTTTTTCGCTTTCCCGATTTACACCGTACCCAAAGGTTGGTACACTTTTTTCATACCATCAATGTGCCCTGTGTATTTACAATAGAAACAGGATGTTATCACTATTGTGTTGCATCCTTAAATTCTCTGTGGCATAGTTGGTTTGAAAAAAATGGTGGGCGGGCGAAAAAAATTTTCGTTATCCAGCAGCCGATAAATACAACTTCAAGCGAGTGACGAATCATGGGATTGGAACTTCGGCAACAGCTCAAGCTCTCTCAGCAACTGGTCATGACGCCCCAGTTGCAGCAGGCCATCAAGCTGCTGCAGTTATCGCGTCTTGAACTACTGGAGACGGTGCAGCAGGAATTGTTGGAGAATCCCTTTCTTGATGAGACCGAAACCGACACCGAGGTCCCAGACAAAGCGGAGGCCCTGACCGAATCCCAGGCCGAGGAGGAGTTGGTCCGCAACGCCGACTGGGAAAACTATCTCGGCGAATTTTCCTCCACCTCCAAGCAGGCCATGTCCCGCGACATGGAAATGCCGGAAGAGGGTATGTCCTTCGAGGCGCGGCTGGCCTCCAAGCCTTCCTTGGAAGGGCATCTCAACTGGCAGATGCGTCTGTCCAGCTTTTCGGAGCAGGAATTGGCCATCGGGGACGTCATCATCGGCAATCTCGATTCAAACGGCTACCTGCAGGCGTCCATGGCGGAGTTGGGTGCCATGGTCCAGGCCTCCGAGGAGGAGATCGAATCCGTCCTGTTGCGCATCCAGCATTTGGACCCTGTGGGCGTGGGTGCCCGCAGCCCGCAGGAATGCCTGCTGGTCCAGATGGAAGTCCTGGGCTACGACGACCCGACTCTGGTCTCCCTGGTGCGCGACCATCTGGAGGATCTGGAAAAGAATCGCTACAAGCCGTTGGCGCGCAAATTCAAAATCTCCATGGACGAGCTCAAGGCATACCTGGACCTGCTCCAGACGCTCGATCCCATGCCCGGCGCCAATTTCTCCAGCACCGAGCCGCATTACGTCAGCCCGGACGTGTTCGTCTACAAGTACGGCGAGGACTTCGTCATCATCCTCAACGAGGACGGCATGCCCCGGTTGCAGATGAATACCTTCTACGTGGATTCCATGAAGGGCGCGGCCGACAAGGAGAAGGAATATTTTCAGGAAAAGATGCGTTCCGCCGCATGGTTGATGAAAAGTCTGTACCAGCGGCAGCGAACCCTGTATAAAGTGGTTGAAAGCATCGTCGGTTTTCAAAGAGCCTTCTTCGAAGAAGGCGTGACAAAGCTCAAACCCTTGATCCTCAAGGAGGTAGCGGAAGATATCGAAATGCACGAATCCACCGTGAGCCGGATCACGACGAACAAGTATGTTTCGACTCCCCACGGCATTTTCGAGCTGAAGTTTTTCTTCAACTCGGCCTTGGATCTGAACGACGGTTCCCAGGTGGGCTCGGAGAGCGTCAAGGCGCTCATCAAGCAAATGATCGCAGACGAAGACACGAAGAAACCGCTCAGTGACGAGCGCATCGGCGAGATCCTCCAGGAAAAACTGGAAGTGAATATCGCCCGGCGTACGGTCGCCAAGTACCGCTCGGCCATGGGCATTCCTTCATCTTCAAAACGCAAGCAGTACTTCTAGAACTGTTTGGCACTCTCAACCAGGAGGCGGCGTATGAACATCAGCTTCACTTTCAAGAACTTCGAGCCTTCCGATCACCTCAAGGGGTATGCGGAAAAGCGTTTTGAAAAGGTAGCAAAATACGTTTCCGATGCGGAGGCAGATCTCCAAGTCAATCTGCTGGTCGATAAGTTCCGCCACAAGGCGGACGTGATCCTGAACTCGGATCGCATTCATATCTCGGCCTATGAAGACTCGGAAGACATGTATTCCACCATTGACATGGTCCTGGACAAGCTGGAAGCCCAGCTCCGCAAGATGCGGGAAAAGATGAAGAACCGCCCCAGACAGGCGCGTCCGAATAAAATGGTGCAGATGAACTACCTGTCCTATGAGGACCTCGCTGCCGGTTCATCCCCCACCATCGTAGGCACCGATGCATACGAGCCCAAGCCCATGTCCGTGGACGAGGCCGCCATGCAGCTCGATGCCCTTGACAATGAATTCCTGGTCTTCCGCAATGCGGAAACCGAAGGCGTTAACGTAATATACAAGAGGAAGAACGGCGATTACGGCCTGATCGACCCTGGTAACTAAGCATGAAACTCAGTGATTACCTGGCGAAGGAGCTGATCCTTCCCGAACTCGCGTCCGAGACCAAATCGGACGTTCTGCAAGAACTCGTCGCCCCCTTGGGCGAACAATATCCAGAGATGGACACGGACCATGCGGTCCGTGTCCTTCTCGATCGTGAACGGCTCGGCTCCACTGGCATTGGGGACGGTATCGCCATTCCCCACGGCAAGCTCGAAGACCTGGAAAAGGTCATCGTGGTCGTGGGCCGCAGCCACAAGGGTGTGGAATTCGAGGCCCTGGACCATAGTCCCTGCACCATCTTTTTTTTGGTGCTGGCCCCGGAGCAGGTAGCGGGCATGCACCTGCGCGTCCTGGCGCAGATCTCCCGTCTTCTCAAGGACGAGGAATTCCGCAAGGCGTTTCTGGCGGCCGAAGACCTTGAGGCCCTCTGGGCCCTGCTCAAGAGCGTATAACCCCGGGACGGACACCGTTGACCGCGACCAATCCTTTTCCCGTGGTGATCGTCACCGGGCTCTCCGGGTCCGGCAAGAGCACCGCCCTCAAGGTCTTTGAAGATCTGGGCTTCTTCTGTATCGACGGACTGCCGTCCGAGATATCGCCCAAGCTGGCCGACCTCATCCTCAAATTCGATACCAAGTATCGCGGCCTGGCGCTGGGCATGGACCTGCGCCAGTTCGAGTTCGTGGACGGATGGGGACAGGCCCTGAAGGGGTTCGCCGAGCTCGGCATAACCCCGCAGGTCCTCTTTCTTGAAGCCAAGATGAGCGAACTGGTCCGGCGTTATGCGACCACCCGCCGGCCGCATCCGCTGGAGAGCCGCAACCTGGGCCTGGAAGCGGCGTTGGAAATGGAAAAAAAGCTGCTGGAGCCGGTCCGTTCCGGCGCGGCCCTGGTCCTGGACACCACGGACTACTCCATCCACGACCTGCGCCGGGTCATTCAGGCGAAGTGGTCATCCCTGGAAACGGTGGGTATGGGCATGCGGGTGCACATCATCACCTTCGGCTTCAAGTACGGCGTGCCGTCCGAGGCGGATCTGGTCTTCGATCTCCGTTTTCTGCCCAATCCTTATTTCGACAAATCCCTGCGGTCCTTGTCCGGCCTGGACAAGGCCGTGTCCACCTACGTCCTGGACAATCCCACGGGGCAAGGGTTCATTCAACGTTTCAAAGATTTTCTGCTTTATATCCTGCCGCTTTACGCTGAAGAAGGACGCTACAGGATCACCCTGGCCTTAGGCTGCACCGGCGGCCGGCATCGGTCGGTTTCCGTGGCCGAGTCGGTGCTGGCAACCCTGAAGGAAAAAGGGTATACGGTTTCGATCGAACATCGACATATGGAACTCGGTTAGACATGGTTGCAAAGACTGACAAAAAAGACGGCGTGATCGGCGTGGTGCTGGTTACCCACGGCAGCTTCGGCGAGACCCTGCTCGGGGCGGCCGAGATGGTTCTGGGCCCCCAGGACAATTGTCTGGCCGTGGGCATCGACGTGAACAAGGGCGTGGACGAAGCCCTGGAAGGCGTGCGCAAGGCGATCCAGTCCGTGGAGCAGGGCAAGGGCGTCCTGGCCCTGACCGATCTGTTCGGCGGTTCGCCCACGACCATGTCCCTTTCCCTGATGAAGTCGGAAAACCTTGAAGTCATCACCGGCGTCAACCTGCCCATGCTCGTGGCCACCCTGCAATCCCGTTCCCTGAAACTCCACGACCTGGCCGAAAAGGCCATGGAAGCAGGGCAGCAAGGGATCAAGGTCGCTGGGGCTATGCTGCGCAAGAAAGCGAAAAAGTAGGGACCGCGCCGTGACGTTTGTTCGTATAGACAACCGCTTGATTCACGGCCAGATCATTGAGACGTGGCTGCCCTATACCGGCGCCAAGACGGTCATCGTGGCCAACGACGAATTGGCTCACGACATCCTCCAGCAGGAAATCATGTCCCTGGCCATCCCCCAGGCGGTGAAGAGTTCCTTCGTTACCGTGGACGAGGTGCCCTCGGCCATTGCCCGACTCGGCTCCAACGTCGGCGACGACGGGGCCATCATTCTTTTTTCCAACTGCGCCGATGCCCGCCGGGCCTTTGATTCCGGCTTCGGCTTCCATGTGCTTAACGTCGGCAACATCCACTACAGCCCGGGCAAGCGACAGATATCCCCAAGCGTGGCCTTGTCCGACGAGGACGAGACCTGCCTGCGTCAGTTGAACCGCCAGGGCGTGGAACTCGATTTCCGCTGCGTGCCCAACGACCCCGTACAGGTGAGGTTCTAGGCCATGCTCATGCAACACTCCCTCGCTTGGTTCGCCCTGGTCGCTTTTTTTTTGCCCTCTTTTCCCAATTCCGTTCGTCGCTGACCATCGGTCTGCTTGAACGGCCCCTGGTGGTCGGCTTCTTCTGGGGCGCAGCCACCGGTGAATACACCACCAGCCTGTATATCGCCATATTCTTCGAACTGTTTTGGCTCGACCTCATCCCGGCCGGTACGTATATTCCACCACAACTCACGGCGGCCACCTTTGCGGCCCTGACCCTGACCACATGGTTCGGCCTCGAGCAGCCGTCCAGGATCATGCTCGTGCTTTTCGCCAGTATGCCGCTGGCCTGGATCGGCACCAAGGTGGAAGGGTGGCTCCGCGAGCGGGAGCAGGGCAGTTACAACGCACTGCTCAACTGGGCGCGCAATCCCGATTCCAAGCATCTGCCCGGTGCCCTGGTCCTGCGCTCCATGGCGCGCGGGCTGGTCATGAGCTGGGTGACTTTTCTAGCGGCGGTCCTCATTCTCAAGGAAGCGTTCGAGCTTTTTTTCGCCCTGTACCCATCCCTCTTCACTCATCTGGATGTAACCTGGGCCCACCTTTGGGTGGCCGCCTCCCTGGGCGGACTCATGGCCCTGCGCCTGAAGCGGGCCTACGTCATCCTGGCCACGGGCATCATCCTTGTTGCCTTGTTCCTGCTTCTGCCCAATCTGTGGGCGTGATCCCGTCCCATCCCCCGACGCTTTTTCCCATTTGTCAGGCTTGTCCTTTCTTTGCGATCATATTCACATGGTTGGTGAGGACTCGGCCGCGTTCAAACATTTCCACCGGGCGAAACGGCAGGGTGGGAAATCCGCCGGAAGGCCTTGTGCCCCATGGTTTGCGGGAGGATTGTGCCGTTCCCGCAACGGACGCAAATCTTTTCGCGCTTTTCTCACTTTGGCTGCGCTTTTAGCTTGGCAGTTTGGAGTGTTTGTGATATCTGTCACATTCTGTTTTTGATGCTCAATTTCCTTATACAGGATAATTCAATTTAGGAGGACTTAATATGGCTATTTTGGTTGTTGGACACAAGAACCCTGACACCGACACCGTCGCTTCCGCGATTGGTGCCGCCGACCTGTACAGCAAACGTGGTATGGAAGCCAAGGCCGTGACTCAGGGAGAGATCGCTCCCGAGACCGCCTTCGTGCTCGAAAAGTTCGGTTTCGCCGCTCCTGAGATCGTCACCGACGCCACCGATCAGAAGATCATCCTGGTGGACCACACCGACATTTCCCAGACCATCGACAATCTGGACAAGGGTGAGCTTCTTGCCGTCGTTGATCACCACAAGCTGGGTGACATCACCACCGCCGGTCCGCTGGAGATGTGGGTCTGGCCCGTGGGCTGTTCCGCCACCGTGTTGAAGTCCATGTACGACTTCTACAATGTCGAGATTCCGGCCAATATCGCCGGTATCCTGCGGTGCGCCATCCTGAGCGACACCGTCATGTTCAAGTCCGTCACCTGTACCGATGCCGACAAGGCCGCCGTCGAAGCCCTGGCCAAGATTGCCGGTGTCAATGACATCATGGCCCTGGGCATGGAGATGTTCAAGGTCAAGTCCGCCGTTGACGGCACCTCCGCCAGCGAGCTGGTTTTCCGCGACTACAAGGACTTCGACATGTCCGGCAACAAGGTTGGCATCGGCCAGTTGGAAGTCGTGGATCTGTCCATGCTGGACGCCCACAAGGATGCTCTGCAGGCCGAGATTGAGAAGGTCAAGGCCGATGGCCGTCATTCCGTCTTCCTGCTCTTGACCGATATCATGAAGGAAGGCTCCGAGATGCTCATAGCCTCCGACGATCCGGCTGTGGTCGAAAAGGCCTTCGGTATCGCCACCAAGGGCGAGCCCGTCTGGCTGGAAGGCGTCATGAGCCGCAAAAAGCAGGTCGCCCCCAACTTCATCAAGGCCTTCGAAGGCTAGTAGCTCAAGACTACTGTTAGTGCGCAAAGTCGGGCCCGCCAGCATTGTGCTGGCGGGCCTTTGCTTTTGGCCGATACCCCGTAGCGACCGTCCGGACGGATCGCGGGGGCGATTGCCGTGCCGGGCCGGAGATGGGTTGAATCACGCCCGACAAAGCACGCCTTAGCTGAGGGAGGGGGCTCTCGATCCCGCCGCACCTGGGCTTTCAACATCTTGATTTTCATTCATAAGCCCTAAAAAAAAGGACGGCTTGTGGCCGTCCCTTTCGAGGAGATGACGATAAAAGGCCCCGGCATATGCCGGGGCCTTTTTAAATATCACAAAAGACCGGCGGTTTTCAGCACGGCTTTCAATTTGGGTTTGTTCTCGTCCTGCAAGGGAACTATAGGCAGGCGGAACTCCGCATCCTTGAAGATGCCCATCATGGCCAGGGCGGTCTTGACCGGGATGGGATTGGTCTCCAGGAACATGGCCCGATTGACCGGGGCCAGCTTGAGATTCAGTTCCAGGGCCTTTTCATGATCCTTGTCGAAGAACGCCTTGCACATGGCGCTCATGGCCTTGGGCATGATGTTGGAGGTGACGGAGATCACGCCGACGCCGCCCACGGCGAGCAGGGGCAGGGCCGTGAAATCGTCTCCGGACAACAGCTTGAAATCGCGACCGCAGAATTCCACGACCTCGGCGCACTGGCAGAGGTTGCCGGTGGCCTCCTTTACGGCGATGGCTTCGGGAACCGCGTCCTTGATCATCTTCAGCGTGGAGGGCAGACAGTTCAGGCCGGTCCGTCCGGGCACGTTGTAGATGACCATGGGCATGGACGTCGCGTCAGCGATGGCCTTGAAGTGGGCCACCAAGCCGCCGGGAGTCGGTTTGTTGTAGTAGGGCGTGATTTGCAGGGTGGCGTCGGCTCCGGCGTCCCGGGCCATCTTGGTCAGTTCGATGGCCTCTCTGGTGGAGTTGGACCCGGCACCGGCGATGACGGGCACGCGGCCTTTGGTCTGATCCACGCAAATTTTAATGACCCGTCCCTGTTCTTCATGGGACATGGTCGCAGCTTCGCCGGTAGTGCCGCAGGGCACCAGCCCGTCGATACCCTGCTCGATCTGCCATTCAATGAAATCGCGGTAGGTCGATTCATCAACCTCGCCATCCTTGAAGGGCGTCGAGAGAGCGGTGAAGGCTCCTCGTAATTCCATCGTCATCTCCTCCTAGAGTATAGCTAGCCATCCGAAAAAAATGTCCATTTTATTGAAACAGGGCATCTATCTCCGGATTATCCTTGATCGCGTCATTCATGCCTATGGAAGACGATGTATAATTCTTCGTTTCTTCCCAGGCAAATAAATTTTCACGTTTTGGCCATTCCAGAATGTTGACCTCGACCAGACTGCGGCCCTTGTCGTAGGGCCTGGCCCAGAGGCAGCGTCCGTCGGCCTGGACGCGTCCGTTGATGCCTGACCCGCCACCGCTACCCAGAAGTATGTCCGGGACCTGGGCCGGATTCGACTTGAGATAGTCGCTTTCGGCCACCCAGCCCCAGTCGCACAGGCCGATGAGCAAATCCACCTTGGCCCGCTCCGTCTTGATCTGCCGGGAAATCCGGTCGATCTGTTCCGGCGATGGCCCGTCGGCCCCATCGGGCAGGGACGGGTAGCGCAGGAAGCCGACCTTGCGGCCGCCCGGGATGTCCCGCACGGTGAACGGTTCTTCCTCGGCCATTTTCTGCCATGGCCAGCGGGGCACGTCATCCTCGGCCAAGGCTTTGCCTTCCCGCGCCGAGAGCAGTCCCACGTCGTAGTGCAAGGCGTTGTAGGCCTTGCTCAGGGCGACCATGGTCGTGGCCAGTCCTGGGTTGCCGTTCGGACGCAAAAATTCCCAGGCGCCGGAGACCAGCAGCCGGGGAGCGTCCGTTTGACGGGCGTTCATAAAATACGTGGCCCGACGGGCCACCCCTCCGAGGGTTTTGCCGCCTCAGGTCGGGCATGGCCGCACCGTGCCATACGTATTTGCCGAGTAAAGGATGGTCAAAACAGAACCCTGCGCGCGGGCGTCGCCGCACACAAGGAACAGGACCGCCAGAAACAGGCAGTATGAGAGTCGTCGCATCCTACTGGTTGATGTATTCCTTCAACTCTTTGCCAGGACGGAAGAAGGGAAGTTTCTTGGGTCGAACCTGGACAACCGTCCCGGTCTTGGGATTGCGTCCGGTGTACCCTTCGTAATCTTTGATCTTGAAGCTGCCAAAACCGCGAATTTCCACTCGGTCGCCTTTGAGCAGGGCTTCCTTGACGGAGTCCACGAAGGCGCCGACCACTTTGGTGGCCTCGTCAACGTGCATTTTCTTCTGTTCGGACAGAGCCTTGATCAATTCGCTCTTGTTCATGATGTTCCCCCTGAAACATATGTTTCCCGCAGGTTCCGAAATTGGCCCTGGGAGGTAACAAAAAAATATTCAGTCCATAAATTCTTACTAACTATGCCGAAAAATGGCTCTTTTCGTCAACCATTATTTCTCGAATTTCATTCCGAAGGAAAATCTTTCAAAATGGGACGGCCGCCGATGCGTTCGCGGTTGTCCTCGCGGTAGCGGACGAGCTTCTTGGCAATGCCGACAATATCCTTGCTGGCCGTGGCTTGCGGGGCGAATTTGAGGAGCGGCGTCTGGCGGCGGACCGACTCGACCAGGGTGCGGTCCTGGTGCACGAAGCCAAGGTAACGCAACTCGATGTTCAGGAAATTCAAGCAGGCCGCATTGAGGCGTTCGAAGGTCTGCTTGGCCTCTTTGGCGCTGGTGGCCTGGTTGATCAGGACCAGGAAATCCTTGATGTCATGCTGGGTGGTCAGGACCTTGATCATGGCGTAGCTGTCGGTCAGGGAAGTGGGCTCCGGGGTGACCACCACCACGCGCAATTGGGTCAGGGAGGCCAGGGAAAGGACCGTATGACTGATGCCCGCCCCGAGATCAAGCATGAGAAAGTCATATTTCCCGGCGATGTCGATGAGCTTCTTGAACAGGATGTCCTGCAGGTCTTCGTCCATCTCCACCAGTTCGGGCACGCCGCTGGTGGCCGGGAGCATGTCGAAGCCGTCCTCGATGGACACCAGGACGTCCTCCGTCTCCACGCCGGTCTGCAACAGGTCGTGCAGGTTGCGGTCAGGGGAGATGCCGAGCAGCACGTCGAGATTGGCCAGCCCAAGGTCGCAGTCCATGAGCATGGACGTGATGTGCATGGCATGCAGGGCATAGCCGAGGTTGAGCACGATATTGGTCTTGCCGACTCCGCCCTTGCCGCTCATGATCGAGAGACTGAGTGTATTGTTGTGATTCATTGTCCGTCTCCGTTATTTCCCGCCGAACAGGAACTGTTTTTCGTTGGCGTGCACCAGGGTCTCGTTGGGGACGTTGTCTGCGAAGGGGAGGCTGGATACCTTGATCTGATTTTTGCCTGCGGCCTTGGCTTCGTAGAGTGCGCTGTCGGCCAGTTCGATCAGTTCCTTGTCCGAAATTTTCACGCTCCCCTTGTAGCAGGTCAGGCCGACGGAACAGGTGACGTGAAAGGTCCCGTTTCCGTCCGGGGCGGTGAATTCTATCTGTCTGAATTCCTGAAGCAGCCTGTTCAGGAGCCGCTGAGCCTTGACCAGGCCGGATCCCGCCATGATCAGGGCGAATTCCTCGCCGCCGAAGCGGGCCGCCAGGTCATAGCGCCGGGTGGTCGCCTTCAGGTGTCCGGCAAAGGTGCTCAGCACCTCGTCCCCCTTCTGGTGCCCGTAGGTGTCGTTGACCCGCTTGAAGTCGTCCAGATCGAAGATGGCTAGGGAGAGGGGGGAGCGGGCGCGCTTGGAACGCTCAATCTCGATGTCCAGGATGCGGTCGAAGGCCCGACGGTTGGCCAGCCCGGTGAGCGGGTCGTGGTCGGTTTGGTAGGCCAGCCGCTCCAGGGTTTCCTGGAACCGCTTCAACTGTGGATAGGCGCCGCCGTCGATGGGCAGGGAGAGCCATTGCCCGAGGTCGCGTCGGGCGGCAATGGATTCCCACTCCTCGCAGGAGATCCCATGGATAAGCCGGAAGACCCAGACCGATCGGTCCATTTTTTCTCCGGCCTCCCGGGTGTAGGCGCACAGCTCCTCCTGAAGGGCGGAGAGTTCCGAGGCCAATTCGTTCGCGGGGAATTTAATTTTTTTGTCCGTGGGCATGGATGAATAATAGGTAGTTTCGAATCATTTCGTCCAGATCGCCGTCCAGGAATGCGTCTACGTTGCCGCTTTCGCTGTTGGATCGGTGGTCCTTGACCAAACGATACGGTTGTAGGGTATAGGTCCGTATCTGGCTGCCCCAGGCAATGGCGTCCTTGGCCTGGTAGTCCTGCCTACGGCTCTCTTCGATCTTCTTCAGTTCCCGCTCATACAGCCGCGCCTTGACCAAGCGCAGGGCCGTGGCCTTGTTGCGGTGCTGGGACTTTTCGTTCTGGCACTGGGCCACGATGCCGGTGGGAATGTGGGTAATGCGCACGGCCGAACTGGTCTTGTTCACGGACTGGCCGCCGGGGCCGCTGGACCGGAAGGTATCGATCCGCAGATCTTCGTCCTTGACCTCGATCTCGATGTCCTCGTCCATGTCCGGATAGACGTCCACCGAAGCGAACGAAGTGTGCCGTCGGCCCGAGGAATCGAAGGGTGAGATGCGGATGAGCCGGTGCACGCCGGTTTCGCCCTTGAGCAGGCCGTAGGCGAACAGCCCCTCGATTTGCAGGGTCACGGACTTCAGTCCCGCTTCCTCGCCCGCCTGATAGTCCAGTTGGGTGACTTTGAACCCCTTGCGCTCGGCGTAGCGGTTGTACATGCGGAGCAGCATCTCGGCCCAGTCCTGGGATTCGACGCCGCCCGCCCCGGGGTGGATTTCAAGGATGGCGTTGCTCTTGTCGTGCTCAAAGGCGAACATGGTCGCCAGCTCGGTTCCGGCCAGCCTCTCGCGGAGCAGTCGCACCTGGGCGTCGAGGGCGGACAGGGATTCCTCTTCCCCGGGATCCTCCTGGGCCAGCTCAAGCCAGGCATCCAGGTCGTCCTTGGCCTCGGACAGGCCGTCGTACATCTCAAGCTTGGTGGCAAGCTGGCTCTTTTCCTTGAGCAGCGGAGTCAGGGCCTCGGGATTGTCCCAGGCCCCGGGCTTGGAGAGTTCCTTTTCTATCTCGTCGAGGCGCGTTTTGGTCTCGGCGTAGTCAAAGACGCCCCCAGAGAGATTCGTATTGGTCGAGGAGGTCCGCCGAAGCGGCTTTGAGTTCGGGATATTCCAGCATTATTGAGCTATTCCTTTATTTCGTCGGGATGCATACAGGATGAAGCCGAAGGCGGCCGCGGTCATCACGTAGATGAACGATTCAAGCCAGTCACAGATGCGATGATACACGGTATCGACCGTAAGAGCAGCGATTTTCATGCTCAGGCTCTCGGCCCGGAACTGGCTGGACACGGCGGCTCGGCGGCCCACCGGATCAATGAAGGCGGAAATGCCCGTGTTGGTGCAGCGGACCAGCCAGCGGCCCTGTTCCACGGCCCGCATGGTTGCCAGGTCGAGGTGCTGCCCCGGCGCGGAGGTGTTGCCGAACCAGGCGTCGTTGCTGATGTTCACCAGCACGTTGGCGCCGCGTTCCACCTGTTGCTGAGCAAGTTCCGGAAAGATGGCTTCATAACAGATGAGCATGCCCAACGCAACGCCGTTCAGCTTGAGTGGCCGGTTGTCCACGCCCGGCTTGAAGTCGCCCGCGGCCTGGACCAGTTTCTTGAAGGGCACCCATTCCTCGAAGGGCATGTATTCGCCGAAGGGCACCAGATGCTCCTTGTCGTAGGACTGGAGGGTCAACCCCATGGAGTCCATGAGCCAGGCCCGGTTATGGAGCACGTAGGCATTGGTCTTCATGTCGGTCACGCGGTAGGCGGGCGAGCCGGTGATGATCGGGGTGTCGGTCTTGCGGGCCAAGGTCTCCAGAGCCTTGCGGTAGGGAGACTGGTCCTGGAGATAGAAAGGCATGGCCGTTTCGGGCCAGATGACCACCTTGGGATGGTTTGCGGCGATGGCTGTGGCGCTCAGTTCGGCGTATTTCCGGACGGTCGCCATTTGGTAGGAGGGGTCCCATTTCTGGCCCTGGTCCACGTTGCCCTGGACCAGGGTGACCATGTAATCGGGCTTGCCCGTGTCGAAGGTTGCGGCGCGGTAAAGGCCGAAGCCGGTGATCATTGCGGCCAGCGTCACGGCCAGGACCAGGGCGCCGCGATAGGTCGCGCAGAGTAGCAGCGCCACGGCCAGGGCCGCGAACAGTCCGGACAGGCCGAAGGCCCCAATGACCGACGCGCCCTGTACGGCAAAGGGCCAGTCGGCAAAGGCCGAGGACAGGTTCATCCACGGGAAGCCCGAGAACAGGGTCTCCATGAGCATTTCCATGCTCGCCCAGGCGAACCCGGCCAACAGGCAGAGGGGGATGCCGTCGATGCCCTTGCCCGCAATGTGCATGGCATAGGAAAACAGGCCGAAATACAGACCGATGAATGCGGCCAGCAGCACCGGGCAGGGCAGGGCGATGAACCACGGCAGTCCGCCGTATATCTGCACCGGGATGACCATCCAGTAGAAGCAGCCCGTGGCCGCCAGGGTCCCGGCCAGCCAACCGAAGCGGAAGGCCTTGCCGCCGGACACGGCGCGCAGGCCGATCCAGGCCAGCCCCAGGGGGAAGGCAAGCGCCGCCGGAGGGAAGTGAAGGAGCGGGTTGGCGAACCCGATCCAGGCCCCCAGCGTTGCGAGAAGTACCAGCTTGAGCACGCCTACGCGATCCCCAGGGGTTCGACCTTGATGGTCCAGATCTGGCGCTCGTCGGCCTCCATGACCGTGAACCGCCAGCCCGAGAACGTGTACAGTGTCCCCTGATCCGGGATGCGCCCGGCCAAGTCGGCCAGGAAACCGCCGATGGAGTCCACCTCGTCGCTTTCCAGGGTCAGGCCGAACTTGCGGTTGACGTCTTCCAGCGGGGCGCGCCCCGAGACGATAAAGGTGCCGTCGGAATAATCCTGGATTTCGTCTGGGCGTTGCTCGTCGTATTCGTCCGAGATTTCGCCGACGATCTCTTCGAGAACGTCCTCCATGGTAACCATGCCCGAGGTCCCGCCGTATTCGTCCTGGACGACGGCCATATGCAGCTTTTCTTTTTTGAAATAGGCCAGGACCTCGTCCAGCGGCTTGTCCTCGGCAACAAAGAAGGCCGGCCGCAGGAGTTCCACCACGGGCCGGTCAATCTGGCCGTTGAGCAACGGCTCCAGGAGATCCTTGGCGTGGACCAGGCCGAAGATATGGTCCTTGTTGTCCTGATAGATGGGAATGCGCGAGTGGGCGCCCTGATTGACGATGAGCTCGGCCACATCCTTGACGGTGCTGGAGGCGTCGGCGCAGACCATGTCCGTGCGCGGGACCATGATCTCCTCCACGAGCTTCTGGTCAAGGCCGAGCACGTTCAGGAGCATGGAGACTTCATGACTTTCCAGCTCGCCGTCGGCTTTGGCTTCGAGGATGTGCTCCTCTATCTGATGGTCGTTGTTGCCGAATAGTTTTTTAAAAATATGGCGGAATCGACTGTCGGGTTCTTCGTCCAAGACCAGGCTCCTTGGGAGGGGTTCAGAAACATTGCGCTGGGGCGCGGGCCTTTCGTGCGAATGTCGCAGCGATGTTCATATATTTAGACAGACTGTGACACCCTGTCAACATACGAAGAAGAAAGGACTGTTACGATAAGCCGAGTTTCTTGAGATGGATCTCCAGACAGGACAGGGCCGCCGGGGTGACCCCGGAAATACGGCCCGCCTGGCCCAGGGTCCGGGGCTGAATGCGGGACAGCTTCTCGACCACTTCGCGGGTCAGGCCGGAGACTTTGGCATAGTCCAGGTCCTCGGGCAGGACCCGATCCTCCAGGGATTTGAACTTGGCCACCAGCTCGGCCTGCTTGACCAGGTAGCCTTCATAGCGCACTTGCACCTCGGCTTCGCGCAGGACGTCCTCGTCCAGCTCCGCCAGTTCCGGGTGAAACACGGCCAGTCGGTCGATGTCCATCTGTGGTTGGCGGAGCAGAGAGGCCAGCTCCACGGCCTTGCCCGGCACTGACGCCCCAATGCGCTCCAGGATCTCGCGAGTGGCGGCATCCGGGCGGATGCGGATGGAATGCATGGCCCCAAGCACCGCTTGAAGTTTTTCCCGTTTGGCGGAGAACAGCCGCCACTGATCGTCGTCCACCAGACCCATTTCGCGACCGGCCGGGGTCAGCCGTTCGTCCGCATTGCCTTCGCGCAGGAGCAGCCGGTGCTCGGCGCGGGAGGTGAACATGCGGTAAGGTTCCTCGGTTCCTTTGGTCACCAGGTCATCCACCAGCACGGCCATGTACGCCTGATCGCGGGAAGGCAGGAACGGTTCGCGTCCCTTCAGCTTGCAGGCCGCGTTCAAAGCGGCCCACAGTCCCTGGGCCGCGGCTTCCTCGTAGCCCGAGGTGCCGTTGATCTGGCCCGCACAGTACAGGCCGGGCACGGCCTTGGTTTCCAAGGTGGGCCGGAGCTGGGTGGGCGGAATAAAATCGTATTCGATGGCGTAGCCCGGTCGGACAATCTGGGCGTTTTCGAGCCCCCGGATGGCCCGGATCATCTTTTTCTGCACATCAAAGGGCAGACTGGTGGGAATGCCGCTGGGATACATCTCCGGGCTGTCCAACCCCTCGGGCTCCACGAATATTTGGTGGCGGTCCTTTTCCGGGAATCGGGCCACTTTGTCCTCGATGGACGGGCAGTAGCGCGCGCCGGTGCCTTCGATGATTCCGGTGAACATGGGCGAGCGGTCGAACCCCGAACGGATGGCTTCGTGGGCTTGCTCGTTGGTGTAGGTCAGCCAGCAGGACACCTGGGGCAGGGGCACGGTCCGATTACGAAAGCTGAACGGTACGGGATGGGCATCGCCGGGCTGTTCCTGCATGGCCGAGAAGTCGATGGAATCGCGCAGCAGGCGCGGAGTGGTGCCGGTCTTGAGACGGCCCAGCTTGAATCCCAGCTCACGGAGGTTCGCGGACAGGGAGTTGGCCGCCGGATCGCCCATGCGCCCGCCGCTGAAGTGCTCCAGGCCGATGTGCATGAGCCCGCGCAGGAAGGTCCCCGTGGTCAGGAGGACGGCCCGGGCCGGGAAGACTTCGCCCAGTTCGGTGCGCAGGCCGGAAACCATGCCGTTTTCCACCTGCACGGCCGCGCCCATGTCCTGGAAGACCCAGAGGTTCTTCTGGTTGAACACGGAACGCTGGACCGCCCGCATGTACCGAGCGCGGTCGATCTGGGCGCGGCTGGAACGGACCGCAGGCCCCTTGCGGGTATTCAGGATGCGGAACTGGATGCCCGCCGCATCGGCCCACAAGCCCATCATGCCGCCCAGAGCGTCGATCTCCTTGACCATATGGCCCTTGGCCAGGCCACCGATGGCCGGGTTGCAGGAGAGATGCCCGATGCGGTCCACGTTGATGGTCAGCAACAGGGTCGCAAGGCCCAACCGGGCCGAGGCCATGGCGGCCTCGCAACCGGCATGGCCCGCGCCGACCACGATGAGGTCGAACTCGGCCGGGAAGGGATCCTTGCGCTGCATGGTCCGACTACTTGGTCATGAGCATGTCGGCGATGACTTTGGCGTCGCCGATGGTGCTCTTGATGGAGGCCCACTCGTTGGGCTGGTGCGCGTTGTGGTTCAGGGTGGACCAGACCACGGCGTTGTAGCCCTTCCGCCGCAGGAACGCGGCCACGGTGCCGCCGCCCACGCCCACGGTACGGGGATTGTTATTATAGATCTTGCGCACGGAGGCCATGGTCCGGACCGCGATCTCGCTGTCCGCCGGAGTGACCGGGGCGGCCTGTTCCAGCATAACCGGTTCGCACTCGACGGCCACACCGTATTTGGACGCGACCTCGGCGCCGATGGCCTTGATGGCCTCGAGCACCTCGCCCAGTTCGTACTGGGGCATGACCCGGCAGTCCACGTAGAACACGTCTCGGCCGGGGATGGTGTTCACGTTGGCCACGTTGGCTTCGCGCATGGTCGGCTGGAAGGTGGAGCGGGGCGGATCGAACAGGGCGTCCTCGGCCGGATACAGGTCCTCCAGTTCCTTGATGCGCAGGATGAACTCGGCGGACGGAAACATGGTGTTGATGCCCTGGTCCGGGGTGGAGGCATGGCACTGCTTGCCGATAACCGTAACCTTGAGCCAGAACATGGACTTCTCGGCCACCTCGACCATCTCGGAGCGGGGTTCGCCGGAATCCGGCACCAGGAAAAGGTCGTCCTTGCGGAAAAGGGACTCGTGCTCGCGGACGATGTAGTCCAGGCCGAAGCCGGAACCGGTCTCCTCGTCGGACACGAGGATCAGGCCGTAGTTCAGCTCCGGGGTGATCTTCAGGTCGAGCAGGGCCCGGGCGGTCAGCAGGGACGAAACCATGCCCTGTTGGTTGTCCTCCACGCCCCGGCCGATCAGGATGTCGCCGTTGCGCTGTACCTCGTAGGGATCGGAGTTCCACAGTCCGAGATCTCCCGGGGGGACGATGTCCATATGGGAGATGACCCACAGGGTTTTTCCCGTATTCTTGCCGGGGATGAGGGCTGCGATGTTGGGCCGGTAGCCGCAGGGCACGTCGGGGTCGGGAGCGTTGAATTCGAGAATGTCGCCGATGCCGATGGCTTGAAGGTGGGTGAGCAGAAAATCGGCCTTGGCCTTTTCACCCGTGCCCCCGTTGCGGGGGCCAAGAGCCGGAATGGCGGTGAGTTTGGTTTGTAGCTCGACGACCGCCTCGGTCTGGCGATCCAGTTCGGAAAAGAGCTTGTCCATGGGACCTCCGATGTCGTTTTCTTAGAAACTAGTCCAAAAACCGGATCTTACAAACAAAAAAAAGGCGGGGACATGCCCCGCCTTTCCTGCTTGCAATGGTCTAGCGACCGCGCGCGGCGCGCTTGGAAGCCTTCAGCGGGTTGACCTTGACCTTGCCGGTCTTGTCCACCTCGGCGCGCACGTGCGTGGCGAAATTGCACACGCCGGTAGCCCATTTGCGGGCGGGCTGGGCGTAGGTCGGGCAGTACTGCGTGTCCTCGAAGGAAACGCTCCGCTCACAACCTTCACATTTTTCCACGACGGGTTCCAGAATGACGCCCTTGTAGCTCAGACCCTCGTCGGTCTTGACGGCGCCGTCCAGGGTAACGATTCCTTTTTTCTTGGTCATGTAGTGCCTTCCTCCTAAAAATAATGCGGCTCACGGGATGCCAGCGGCATACGGATTTTCATATTGGTGCAAGAGCAGACTTCGATATGCACCCAGGGTGGGTGTTGTCAAGTTATTTGCGGTTCTTTTTCATTTTCCGGAAGCGCGTCGAACCCATTTTGCGGCCCGGTCGGCCTCGCGGCGCAACCCCTGGACGTCCAAGGTTCGAAATTCACCGTATAGGTAAAGCACCTCGCCCGCCACCATGGTCATGCAGACTTCCATGCCCGTGGCCGCGTAGACCGCATGGGACACGTGATTGAAGACCGGCATGAGGTTGGGCGAGGAAAGGTCCAGGGCGATCATGTCCGCCGGGCGTCCGGCTTCGATGCGGCCCAGTTCGGGCCAGCCCAGGCAGCTGGCTGAATTGCGGGTCGCCATGTCCAGGGCGGTCTGGGCGTTCACGGCCGAAGCGTCGCCATGACGGACCTTGCCGACCAACGCGGCCAGCCCCATGTCGCGAAACATGTTCAATTGATTGTTGCTTGACGCGCCATCCGTGCCCAGGCCCACGTTGACGCCAGCATCGAGCAGGGACTGCACCGGAGACATGCCCGAGCACAGCTTCAGGTTGGACGCCGGGTTGTGGACCACATTGGTTCCCGATGCGGCGAGTTGGGCGATCTCCATCTCCTCCACGTCCACGCAGTGGTGCAGGGTGACGCGCGGGGAGAGCAATCCGCAGGAGCGCAGGATCTCCACCGGGCGCATGCCGTACTTGCCCAGGCAGACAGAAGTCTCGGTGGGCGATTCGGCCAGGTGCGTCTGCCATGGAATATCCAGTGATTCAGCAAGCTCATAGCTTGTTTCGAGCAGCTTGGGCGGTACGGTGAAGGCCGCATGCGGGGTGACCGCCGTGCGCACCAGCGGGTCGTCGGCGAAACGCTCCTCCAGCCTGCGAATGGTGTCCCAACAGGCCTCGGCCGTTGGGAAGAAGGGAGAGGGAAAGGCGAAGAAGCCTTCCCCCAGGACCGCCCGCAGGCCGCAGGCTGAGGCGGCCTCGCCGGTGACGTGCTCGTGGAAATAGCCGTTCAGGAAGGCCGTGCACCCGGTGCGGATGAGTTCCGCGCAGCCGAGCCGCGCGCCGATGCCGAGCAACTCCTCGTCCAGTTGCGCCTCCACGGGCCAAATGTGATCCTGAAGCCAATCCATGAGCGGCAGGTCGTCGGCAAAGCCGCGCAACAGGGTCATGGGCAGGTGGGTATGGCCGTTGACCAGACCGGGCATGAGCATCCTGCCCGCCATGTCCAGCCGCTGCGCGGGCTCATAACGGGCGTCGAGGTCGGCGTAGTCGCCCACCTCAAGCACCAGTCCGCCACCCACGGCCACCCCGGCGTCGGTCAGGATGCGCCGGTCGTCATCCTGGGTGATCACCGCGTCGGCCCGGACCAGCAGGTCGCAGGGCAGGGGCGCGGCGTTGTCGAAAAGGGATTCGGCCATGGATTAATCCAACCCTTTGACGACTTCGATCAGCAGGGAAGTGACCTTTTCCACGTTACGCTTGAAGACTTCGAGAATCTCTTCCCAGGTCACCGGGGCCTCGTCGGTCTTCCAACAGTCGTAATCCGTGCTCATGGCCACGGCCGCGTAGGGAATGCCCGCCTCGTTGGCCAGGAGGCACTCCGGGGCCACGCTCATGTTGATGACGTCCGCGCCCCACATGCGAAACATGTTGGACTCTGCCCTGGTTGAAAAGCGCGACCCCTCGATGGTGACGACCGTGCCTGTTTTGTGGTGGGCCAAGCCGAGTTTGCCGCAGGCCGCGTTGAGCAGCCCGCGCAGAGTCGCGTCGAACGGATCGGCCATGGCCGTGTGCACCGCGCCGTGAGGTTCGAATTCGTCGAAGAACGAGACCTGCCTGCGCCGGGTGAAGTCGATGAACTGGTCCAGGATGACCAGGTGCCCCCGGCCGATCTCTTCACGCAGGGAGCCGCAGGCCGTGGTGGCCAGGATGCGGGTACAACCGATGTCCTTGAGGGCCTTGATGTTGGCCCGGTAGTTGACGAAGGTAGGCGGAATGGTGTGTTCGCGGCCGTGCCGGGCCAGCAGGACCACCTCGCGTCCCGCGATGGTTCCTTCCTTGAGGAGGGCGGACGGCTTGCCGTAAGGGGTGCCCATTTCCACGTCACGGGCGTCCTGCAACAGATCAGGGTCGTCCAGGCCGCTCCCGCCGATGATGCCGATCTTACTCATGGCTGTTCTCCGCTAGTCTATTTCAAGAAGGAAATCGTGCTTCACGCCTGCCGCGCGCATGACCTCGTCGCCATCCAGAAAGGAGAGCTGGATGACAAAGCCCGCGCCCACAATCTCGCCGCCGGCCTCGCGGATCAGCTTGACCATGCCCTCGGCCGTGCCACCCGTGGCCAGCAGGTCGTCGATCATCAGAACCTTGTCGCCCGTCTCGACGGCGTCCACGTGCATGCACAGGGTGTCGGAACCGTATTCCAGGTCGTAGGTTACGCAACGATTCTTGTACGGAAGCTTGCCAGGCTTGCGGATGGGTATGAAGGGGATGTCCATCTCCAGCGCCAAGGGTGCGCCGAAGATAAATCCCCGGGCATCGGCGGCCACGATCTTGTCCGCGCCGCAGTCCTTGTACTTCTCGTGCAGCTGGTCGATGACATAGCGGAAGGCCTTGGGCGTGCTCAATATGGGCGTGATGTCGTAAAAGGTAATACCTTTTTTAGGATAGTCCGGGATGTCCCGCACGTAATGGCGTAGGTTCATGGATCCTCCTCATGGAATGAATACCGGGGATTCATACGTTTTCCGGGGAGAAGGTGTCAATGCTGTTGCCACCCGGACCGGGTTCCGTTATCCCCTGGTCAACGGAGAACACGCATGGCGCATCAAGACCAGCCGCACAGGGCCAAGAAAAGCCTGGGTCAGAATTTTCTGACCGACCAGAACATCTGCCGCAAGATCGTGGACGCCCTCGCGCCCTCGCCTGATGATACTATTATAGAAATAGGTCCAGGCCGGGGGGCGTTGACCGAGTACCTGGTCGAGACCGGGGCGAAGCTGCGCGTGGTGGAGATGGACGACTACCTGGCCGACCGACTCGAAGCACGCTGGCCGGGACTGGACGTGATCCGGGCCGACGCGCTCAAATTCCCCTGGATGGACCTGAACGGAGCGGGGCCGTGCAAGATCATCGGGAACCTCCCGTACAATGTGGGGTCCAAGCTCATTTGGGACATTGTCAGCCAAGTGACGACCCTGGAGCGGGCCGTATTCATGGTCCAGCACGAGGTGGCTTTGCGCCTGACCGCCGAGCCCGGCGTCAAAGCATACGGCGGGCTGACCGCCTGGGTGCGAAATTTCAGTGATACACGCTATCTCTTCAAGGTGCCGCCCACGGTTTTCCGGCCACAGCCCAAAGTCGATTCCGCCGTGGTCCGTTTCGACCCGCTTCCGGAGAATGCCCGGCCCGAAGACCCGGACCGGCTGGCCGGGCTGGTCAAGCTGCTCTTCCAGCAGCGGCGCAAGCAGATATCGACCATCCTGAAGAAACGCATGACCCCGGCGGTGGAGCTGTGGTTTCAGGAAGAGGGCGTCAGTCCGGCGTTGCGGCCGGAAAATCTTACTCCGGCACAATTTCGTGCGCTTTCTTTAATATATTAGTCCATATTTTCACAAAGATATTTAAAATCCCAAGTTCATAACCGATTAAAAGAAGGGTTCGACTCCCGAAATCCAGATGGCGAAAAGCCTCGGAAGCGCCATATGGCGTAGGTTTTTTCGCTTTTTTAGGTGCTCGGGCTGGACACGGCGCAAAAGTTCATTTAAAGGCCAAGAGGTGAGTTGGTGACGGAAACAAAGTGCAAGCGCATTTTGTGCTCTGGCTGCACTTTAACAAATACCATCAGGTAATTATTTCACCGAGGAGGAAGGACTGATGACGAAGGCTGAATTGGTTGTCAAAATCGCGGAAAAGGCCAATCTGACCAAAGCGAATGCCGAACGCGCCCTGAATGCGTTCCTTGAGACCGTGGAAAGCACCCTGGTCTCCGACGGAAAGCTCACTCTGACCGGGTTCGGCACTTTCATGGTGGAACTCCGCAAAGCCCGCGTCGGCCGCAACCCCCGCACCGGCCTCGAGCTCAAAATCCCCGAGACCAAGGTTGTCAAATTCCGCCCCGGCAAGATCCTCAAGGACGCCGTCAAATAAGTTGGAGAGAATACCATGATTCACGGTGAAACCGTTCACAGCCCGCTGCCCATGGATCTTCCTTGGTGGATGCCCGACCATTTTGTCTTTTTCGGCGTCCTGTACATCGTTCTCGGCGTCATTGTCGCCGCATTGACGGTTACGGTCCTGCAGTCCCTGCGCGACGCGAAAAAGGCTGAGCACTAGTCGGTTGAATAGCATCGTATCGAAAGGGCCTGTCCGGGTACTGCCGGACGGGCCTTTTTTCGCTCCCCCTGGTCTTTTCGTTTTTCGGCCACATTAGGGGTTGCCTTTTGGTTTTTTTGCATATATGTAGTGTCTCTTATTTCGCTGGCCCGCCAAAGAGCGGGCGGTTCACCGAGGAGGTGATTTTCATTGCCCGGAGTGTACTTTGATGACAACGACAATTTCGACGTTTCTCTGCGTCGCTTCAAAAAGCAGGTGGAGAAGGCCGGAATTCTGTCCGAGCTGAAGAAACGCCAGCATTACGAGAAGCCCAGCGTGCAGAAGAAGAAGAAGAAAGCTGCCGCCAAGAAAAGGCTTGCAAAAAAGATGCGTAAAATACGCAGCATGTAAATTATGAGTCTGTCAAAGCAAATAGACAAAGACTACATAGAGGCCTATAAGGCCAAAGCTACGGTAAAAGTGGCCGTCTTGAGACATCTCAAGACGGCCATTAAAAACCGTATGGTCGAGGACAAAAGCCAGGACCTGTCCGACGAGATCGTCCTTGATCTCATCGCCAAGCAGGTCAAGCAGCGCAAGGACTCCTTCGACCAGTACTCCAAGGCGGGCAGGGACGACCTGGCCCGGGTCGAAGCCGACGAGCTGACCGCCCTTGAAGTCTATCTCCCCAAACCGTTGTCTGACGAAGAGCTTTCCTCGGCCATCGACAAGGCCATCGCCGACGTCGGGGCCTCCTCCATGGCGGACATGGGCAAGGTCATGCAGGCCGTGCTCGGCGCGCATCAGGGGCAGGTTGACGGCAAGAAGGCCAGCGGCCTGGTCAGGGCCAAGCTTTCCTAACTCTCCAACCCCCCGGCTCACCCATGGAGTCCAGAACATTCCAGGTATTGGAGTTCCCCAAGATCCTTGGGGCCTTATCCGGTTTCGCCGTGTCGGAACCCGGGGCTTCCGCGTGTCTTGCCATCCACCCCTATGACACCCTCACGGCCGTGCGCCGCGCCGGTACCCTGTTCGACCAGGGAGCGGCCTGGGTGGGCGAATCCGGTTTCTCCATGCGCGCCTTTCCCGAAGTGGGCGGCATCTTTCCGCATCTGGATAGCGAACTGGCCGTGCTCGACCAGGATGCGCTCTTCGCCCTGAAGGTTATTCTGGATTTGGCCCGCGACGTCCGCGATTCCCTCGCAGGCTTTGAAGAACGCGGCTGGGACGTGCTCCGAGCCGAGCTTTTCGCCTACGACTGGCCGCAACGGACCGTTTCCGGCATCACCCGCTGCCTGGACGCCGAGGGACAGATCAGGGACGAAAGTTCCCCGGACTTGCAAGCCGTGCGCCAGGAAATTCGGGCCATCCACCAGCGCTGCACCAAGCGGGTCAAGGACTTCATCCTCCAGGAAAACCTGGGCGCAGCCATGCAGGACGAATTCATGACCGTCTCGTCCGACCGTTACGTGCTGCCCATCAAAGCGAATTTCAAGAACAAGACCAAGGGCATCATCCACGACTATTCGCAGACCGGCGAAACCTGCTACTTCGAACCGATTTTCCTGGTGGAGACCAACAACAAGCTCCAGGAACTCAAGCGAGAGGAGCGGGCCGAGGAATATAAGGTCCTGCAATACCTGACCTCCCTGGTACGCCAGGAACAAGATGCGATCCACGGGGCCTATGACGGGCTGGTCACCCTGGACGTGCTCTCGGCCAAAGTCCGCCTGGCCGCCGCCTATGGAGGCCGAACCATCGAAGTGGCGGAGGAGGGGGCGCCCAAGCTCCTCAAGGCCCGCCATCCGCTTCTGGCCCTGTCGGACGAGTCGGTCCATGCCGTGAACATTGAGCTGTTGGACGGCCAGCGGGCCATGATCGTCAGCGGCGGCAACGCGGGCGGCAAGACCGTCTGCCTCAAGACCGTGGGACTCATCGGCCTGATGGCTTTTTCCGGCCTGCCGGTCCCGGCCGCCGAAGGCAGCCGCCTGCCCCTGTGGGACGACATCTTCGTCATCATGGGCGACGAGCAGTCTCTGGAGGAGAATGTTTCCACCTTTACCGCCCAGATCAAATATTTGCGGCGGGTCTGGGATAAGGTGGACGATCGCTCCCTGTTCATCCTCGACGAATTCGGTGCGGGCACGGACCCCACCCAGGGTGCGGCCCTGGCCCAGGCGGTCATCGACTCCTTGCTGGAAAAAGGGGCCACCGCTTTCACGGCCACACATTTCCCCGCGCTCAAAGCCTACGCCATGGCCACCAAAGGCGTGCGTGCGGCCAGCGTGCTCTTTGATCCGAGCACCAAGAAGCCGCTGTTCCGGCTGGCCTACGATCAGGTGGGCGCGTCCATCGCCCTGGATGTGGCCCGAGAACACGGCTTGCCCTCCGTCATTCTGGAACGAGCTGAAAAATATCTCCTGTTGGACGGTTCGGACACCTCCGCCGTACTGGACCGCCTCAATGCCATGGCCGTGAAGAAAGAGGCCGAACTGGACGCCATCGAGGAGGAGCGCACCCGTATTGAAAAGAAGCGGGCCACTCTCGAAAAGAAGTTCGAGAAGGAGCGCACCAAGATTCTCAAGGACGTTCAGTCCAAGGCCCAGGAAGTGGTCAAGCAGTGGAAGACCGAGCGTATCGGCCAGAAAGAGGCGCGCAAGAAGCTTCATCAGGCGCGGTTGCGCATCGAGGACATCGTCCCGGAACGCAAAAAAGACTCCACCTTTTCCTTCTCAGATATTGTCCCGGGCGGAAAAGTATCGTATCCGGCATGGAACAAGTCGGGTACCGTGCTGGAAATCAATGAGAAAAAGAAGCAGGCCAAGGTGGACATCGGCGGCGTGGCCATGTGGGTCAAGGCCGAACATCTCGGCCCGGCCAACACCGTCCCCGGCG
Source organism: Desulfovibrio sp. Huiquan2017 (assembly GCF_017351175.1). Lineage (NCBI taxonomy): Bacteria > Pseudomonadati > Thermodesulfobacteriota > Desulfovibrionia > Desulfovibrionales > Desulfovibrionaceae > Desulfovibrio > Desulfovibrio sp. Huiquan2017. Next base: position 32,263 of record NZ_JAFMPN010000014.1, read on the forward strand.
GGCAGTCCAAGCCTGCCGCGACCAAGGCTCCGGTCCCGAGCGACCTCGTGGTCGAGGTGGACCTGCGCGGACATCGGGCCGATGAGGCCCTGAGCGAATTGGAACGGGCCCTGGACAGCGCCCTGCGCAAAGGCGCGGGCAGGATGGAGATCGTGCATGGCCGGGGAACCGGAGCGCTCAGGCGCGAGGTGCACGAGTTCCTCAAGTATTATCCGGCGGTGGAGAGTTTCACCCTGGCCCCGGAAGACCGGGGCGGGGATGGTATGACCGAGGTAACGCTCAAGTAGCGGCTTTGCCGGAGGCTTTTGGTGGATAGAAGTGGTATCGAGGCCGTCAAGGCCCGGATCAATATCTCGGATGTAGTACGCCGGTATGTTGACCTGAAACCGGTTTCCGGCCGGTGGATGGGGGCATGCCCCTTCCATCAGGAGACCAAGCCTTCCATGTCCGTAAACGACGAGGAAGGGTTCTTCTATTGTTTCGGCTGTCAGGCCTCGGGTGACGTCATTGATTTTTACGGACGCATCAACGGGCTGGATTTCAAGGAATCCCTGGAACAGTTGGCCGCGGAATGCGGGGTGGAGTTGAGCCATGTGCCGCCCGACCCGCATGCCGCTGAACGCAAGGCCCGGAAGCAGGTGCTTCTGGACATGCACGACGAGGCCAACCTGTTCTTTCAGCGCAATCTGTCCCTGGCCTCCGGTGACCTGTGCCGCCGTTATCTGACCGATCGGGGCATGACCCCGGAGATGATCGCCAAATTCGGCCTGGGATATTCCCCGGAAGACTGGCATGGCCTGGACAATTTTCTGCGCACCAAGGGGCGGAATCCCGAGGACGGGGTCGAAGCCGGCCTTTTGTCGAAAAACGAAAAGAACAATATTTACGACCGTTTTCGGGGGAGATTGATTTTTCCCATCCAAAATTTGTCCGGTCGGGTCATTGCTTTTGGCGGCAGAATAATTACTGAAGGAGAACCCAAGTATCTGAACAGCTCGGATACGCCGATATACAAGAAGGGCGACCACTTGTATGGGCTCAATCTGGCCCGGTCCACCATGACCCGCACCAAGCGGGCCATTCTGACCGAAGGATACATGGATGTCATATCGCTCCACCAGTTTGGCTACACCGACTCCTGTGGTGTTCTGGGCACGGCCCTGACGGCCGATCAGGTGAAGCGGCTGGCCGGTTTCTGTTCGCGCGTCGATCTGGTCTTCGACGGCGACGGAGCGGGACGCAAGGCGGCCATGAAGTCCAGCAGGATGATCCTGCTTCAGGGCGTGGCCTGCCGGGCGATTCTCCTGCCCGACGGCGAGGACGTGGACAGTCTGCTCCAGACCAGGGGAGCGGAAGGGTTCGAGGCGTGCATGAGCACGGCTCCGGACGGTTTGACGTTTTGCATGAACACCCTGCGGGAGGAATACGCCCCCAGGGATATTATGGCTTGGGCCAAGAGTTTTTTGTCGGAATTGGCCGACGCGTCCTTGCGGGCGTACTACCTGCCCCGGTTGGCGACCGGGCTCGGCTTGTCGGAGGCTGACTTCAGGCGCGACGCGGGTGCGACAGCACCGCAACAGCGCAATCCACGGCATCAACCTCGACAAAAGCAACGAGTCGAACAGCAACCGGCCATGGGGGTCGGCAAGGATTTTGCGGATGATCGGTATTTTTTACGGTTTTCGATCCAGTATCCGGACTACGTGACGGAGCTGGCCAAAAGGGGAATGACCCAGGTTCTTCGTACCGAATGGGCGAGGGCACTGTGGGAGAAGCTCGAAAGAACGCAGCAAGGCCACGTCGCAAGCCTGCTGAACGAACAGGAAAAAGGCTTCTACTTCCGGTGCCGCGAAGAACTGCATGAGAACGTCCTCTCCGGCCGGGAACTGCAGGAAGAATGGAATCATATTTGTCACGCGATCGCGCTTGAGCAGCAAAAGCTGGACAAGCGCCAGCTCACAGAGGCCATACGCCAGGCACAGCAGAGCGGGGACACTGAACGGGCCATGCAGTTGCTGGCCCTGAAGGACTCCCGCAGGAGGGATGATGAGCAACATTAAGGAAATCCAACAGATCAAAGCTCTTATCGCCGAAGGTAAGAAAAAGGGATTCCTGACATACGAAGAGTTGAGCAAGGCGCTGCCTTCCGACTACAACAGCCCGGATCAACTTGAGGAAATCCACGCCATTTTCGACCAGATGGATATCGCCCTGGTGGATTCTGACGATTCCGATAAGAAGCTGACCGAGGATGACGACGACAAGGAATTGGAGTTCGACGACAACGACGATGATTCCACGGAGTACGCCTCGCGCAGCACCGACCCCGTGCGCATGTACCTGCGCGAGATGGGCGCCGTGCCGCTTCTCGACCGTGAGGGCGAGGTGGTCATCGCCAAGAAGATTGAAAACGGCGAAATGGACGTCCTCTACTCGTTGGTGGAAGTCCCCGTGGCCGTGGAAGAGCTTATTTCCGTGGGCGAGGATCTGGAAGACGGCCGCATCAAGCTCAAGGACGTGGTCAAGACCATTGAGGAAGACGATCCGTCCGAAGACGAGATGAACCAGCGCCAGCGGGTCATTTTCCTGCTTGCCGAGGTCAAGAAGCTCTACAACAAGAAAAAGAAAATCTACGACAAGCTCGATTACTGCGCCTGCCTGGACAAGCGCGTATACGGCGTGCAGCAGGAAATCCTCAGTTACAAGGAGGAGATCGTCACCCGGCTGCGTGACATCAAGCTCGAAAAGACCCTGATCGACCGCATCATTGAGACGGTCAACGACTACGTGCGCCAAATGCACAACTGCCAGCGGGACCTGTCCGCCTATGTCCTGTCCGTGGGCAAGACCAAGGCCGAGATCGAAGAGCTCTTCAAACAGGTGGACGACCGGACCCTCAACCCGGTGGCCGCCTCAACCGAGCTCAACATGACCGTGGAGGAGTTCTTCTCATTCAAGGAGATGCTCGCGGGCAAGCTGGAGATCATGCACCGGCTTCAGGACAAGTGCCGCCATTCCGTGCATGACCTCGAAGAGGTTCTCTGGCGCATCAAGTCCGGCAACCGAACCGCCATGCAGGCCAAGCAGGAACTCATCCGCGCCAACTTGCGTCTGGTGGTCTCCATCGCCAAGAAGTACACGAACCGCGGCCTGCAATTCCTGGATCTGATCCAGGAAGGCAACATCGGCCTGATGAAGGCCGTGGACAAGTTTGAATACCAGCGCGGCTACAAGTTCTCGACCTACGCAACGTGGTGGATTCGCCAAGCCATCACCCGCGCCATCGCGGACCAGGCCCGGACCATCCGCATCCCGGTGCATATGATCGAGACCATCAACAAGCTCATCCGCACCTCGCGCTACCTGGTGCAGGAACTCGGCCGCGACCCGTCGCCCGAAGAGATCGCCGAGCGCATGGACTATCCGCTGGAGAAGGTCAAGAAGGTCTTGAAAATCGCCAAGGAGCCCATTTCCCTCGAAACCCCCATCGGCGACGAGGAAGATTCCAGCCTGGGCGATTTCATCGAGGACAAGAAGGCTACCGCTCCCGCCGAAGAGGTGGTTTCCACCAAGCTCGGCGAGCAGATAGCCTCGGTCCTGTCCGACCTGACTCCGCGCGAGGAGCAGGTTCTGCGCAAGCGGTTCGGCATCGGCGAGAAATCCGACCACACCCTTGAGGAAGTGGGCAAGCTCTTCAACGTCACCCGTGAACGCATCCGCCAGATCGAGGCCAAGGCGTTGCGCAAGCTTCGCCATCCCGTGCGCAGCGCGCTGCTTAGGTCCTACTTCGAGAACTAAACTCCAAGGGCCGGGAAGCACATCGCTTCCCGGCCCTTTTTTTTGCCATGGAACATCCACTCGGCGTCTTCATCATCCCCGCCCTGGCCGTCATCCTCGACGCGTGGCTCGGCGACCCGGCCGCCTGGCCGCATCCGGTCCGACTCATCGGCAAGGGGCTCGACCTCTACGAATCTGCCGCCCGAAAAATCGATATTAATCTTCGCTTGGCGGGTTGGCTGGCCGTACTCCTGTTCGCCTGGGCCGCCTGGTTCATCGTGACGAAACTCACGGCCATCCCATATCTCGGCCCACTTCTGGCTGTGTACTTCGCTTACGCGGGACTGGCTCTGGGCTGCCTGTTGCGTGACGCCCGCAAGGTGGTCGAACGTCTCGACGCCGGGGATCTGCCGGGAGCACGCACGGCCCTGTCCATGCTCGTCAGCCGCGAAACCGCAGGGCTCGACGCACCCGCCATCCGCCGCTCCCTGGCCGAAACGGTCAGCGAAAATCTCAATGATGGCTTCACCGCGCCGCTGTTCTATCTCGCGCTCTTCGGCCCCGGCGGCATGTGGGCCTACAAGACCGTATCCACCATGGACTCCATGTGGGGCTACCGAACGGACCGCTATGTTGCGCTGGGGCAGGGCGGGGCCAGAACCGACGACCTTCTGGCCTGGCTCCCGGCCCGGTTGACCGCCTTGTTTTTGTTTGTCGCAGCCAGGCGGCTCGGCTTGAAGTCAACCACGGCCCGGGCCCGCTTTCGCGCGGATGCTCGCAAGATGGAAAGTCCCAACGCGGGCTGGCCCATGGCCGCCGCGGCATGGCTCATGGAAGGGCGGATGGGCGGCCCCACCATCTATTTCGGGAAAGTGAAGGACAAGCCCGTGCTCGGGCCGGAAGGAACGTCGTGGGATCGCGCAAAGCTCCACCGGTTATTTCGCCTGGTGCGCGGCACCGGCACTCTGGCGGCCTGTGCGCTCATCCCCCTGCTGGGATTGGTTCGGCTCGCCCTGTAGGCGTTTTGGGCATGTCGAAAAAAAGGGCTTCGCGTGAAGCCCTTTTTTTGTCTTATTTCTCGCCCAACTCTATGCTTCGATAATAGGATTCGAAGACGCCGTCGATGATGTCGCCTTTCATGGCCTGCCGGTCAAAGTGCATGAGCGCGCGGATGGTCGTGCCACCGGGAGAGGTGACCATTTCGCGCAGTTCGGACACCGAGTGTTCGCTCTGGTCGGCCATGACAGCCGAGCCGAGGAAGAGGCCCTTGACCATCTCCACGCTTTGCGGTCGGGTCAGCCCCAAGGCCACGCCGGATTCGATCATGGCTTCCATGAAGTAGAACACATAGGCCGGGCCGGAGCCGATGACCCCGGTAAAGGCGTCGAAGAGCTTCTCCGGCAGTACATGCACCTGGCCGATGGAGGCGAACAGCTCCGGAACCAGCGCCTTGATCTCGTCGGTCAGATTGTGGTTATCCAGGCAGATCGCCGACACGCCATGCCCCACCAGGGCCGGAGTGTTGGGCATGATGCGCACCACGGGGCAGCAGTCCTTGGTCCAGTCCTCGTAGGTGGACAGGGGAATGCCCGCGCAGATGGCGACGAGGCATTTGGTGCTGTCCAGCGAGGGCGTCAGTTCCTTGACCACGGGTTCGGCGTGCTGCGGCTTGACGGCCAGGACAATGTAGTCGCACGCCTTGGCGAGGTCGGTCGCGCTCTCGTGAATGATGAGCCCGTGTTCCCTGTTCAGCCGTTCCAAGTTGGCCTTGTTGAAGTCCATCCCGTGCAGCTCGATGTCGTCGCGCGAGGCCAGACCATTGGCAATGGCCGCCCCCATGTTCCCTACGCCTATGAACCCGATTTTCTTAGTCATTATCCCACCAGCTCGTCGTCGTTGAAGAAGTATGCCACCTCGGTCTTGGCGGTTTCAGGACCGTCGGAACCGTGGCAGGAGTTGTTCTGGATGTTCTGGCCGTAGGTGGCCCGGATGGTGCCGGGAGCGGCCTCGGCCGGGTTGGTCGCGCCCATGAGCGCGCGGTATTTCTCGATGGCGTTTTCGCCTTCGAGGCAGGAGACCACTACCGGTCCGGAAATCATGTAGTCCACCAGCTCACCGAAGAAGGGACGCTCCTTATGCACCGCGTAAAAGCCCTCGGCCTTGGCGCGATCCATGTGGATCATCTTCATGCCTTTGATCTTGAGGCCGGAGTCGGTGATCATTTTCAGGATCTCGGCGATGAGACCGCGCTCGACCGCATCGGGCTTGATGATGGAAAAGGTTCGTTCGATTGCCATGGAAGCCTCCGTTTGTCTGTTACTGTCCTTATACTTGTCGGCAAAGATTTGCCAGCATCAGGATTGCGGCCCGCACCGGCCTCAACCCAACAACATGCGGTCGGAAACCCCTTCGTCCCCACGCAGGCGCGAGAAGCGTTCCAGGAGATCTTCGACCTTGAGATTCCTTTTCTCCCCGCCCTCTATGTCCAAAACCACCTGGCCGCGATGGAACATGATCAGCCGGTTGCCCAGGGCGATGGCCTGCTTCATGTTGTGAGTGACCATGAGGGTGGTCAGGTTGAGCGAGCTGACGATTTCCTCGGTCAGGTCCAGAACCATGCCCGCAGTCTTGGGGTCCAGGGCGGCAGTATGTTCGTCGAGCAACAGCAGCCTGGGGCGGACCAGGGTGGCCATGAGCATGGTCAGCGCTTGGCGTTGGCCGCCGGAAAGCAGCCCCGTGTGGGTCTTGAGGCGATTTTCCAGGCCGAGCCCGAGGATGGCGAGTTTTTCCCGAAAATAGTCGCGGTCCTTGCTCTTGACGCCCCAGGACAGCCCCCGGACCATGCCGCGCTTGTTGGCCATGGCCAGATTCTGTTCGATGGTCGCCCCGGCGCAAGTCCCGAGCAGAGGGTCCTGGAAGACCCTGCCGATCAACGAGGCTCGCTTGTGTTCCGGCCACTTGGTGATGTCCAGCTCGTCGAGCACGATGCGCCCGGAATCCACCGGGAAGGAACCGGCCAGGGCGTTCAGGAAGGTGGACTTGCCCGCGCCGTTGGAACCGATGATGGTGATGAAATCGCCGTCCTTGACCTCAAGATCCACGCCGTTCAGAGCGGTGACCTCGTTGACGTCGCCTCGATTGAAGGCCTTGGTGATGTGGGAGATGGAAATCATTTGGACCTCCCGGCCAGGAACTGGCGCTTCATCTTGGGCATGACCAGGGCGAAGACCACCAGGATGGCGGTGATCAGGTTCAGGTCGCTGGGAGTGATGGCGAAGGAGCCGAGCTTGAGGCCCAGGGCCAGGCCGATGGCGATACGGTAGAGCACCGAGCCGAGCAGGGCAGCGATGAGCGCACGGGTGATGGTCTTGTCCCCGAACACGGTCTCGCCGATGATGACCGAGGCCAGGCCCGCCACGATGGACCCCACACCCATGTTTACGTCCGCCGCACCTTGATTCTGGGCCACCAGAGCGCCGGAGGCGGCGACCAGGGCGTTGGACAGCCCCACGCCGAAGATAATGATGTTGTCGGTGTTCACGCCTTGGCTGGTGATCATCTGCGCGTTATCGCCCGTGGCCAGAAAGGCCAGGCCGAGTTCGGTGTGCAGGAACCAGATAAGCACGAAGACGACGGCGAAGCAGATCAGCCCGAAGAGCAGGGGAGTGGAATGCTGGGGCAGCATCCCGGTAAAACCGTTGAACCAATCCACCACGGTATCCTGCCCGAGCAGGGCCATGTTCGGCCGTCCCATGATGCGCAGGTTGATGGAGTAGAGCGCGATCATGGTCAGGATGGAGGCGAGCAGGTGGAGAATTTTGAATTTCGTGTTCAGGACGCCGGTGACCATGCCCGCCAGGAATCCGGCCCCCGCGGCCATGAAAATGGACAGGAGCGGAGAGTAGCCCGAGGTGATGGCCACGGCCGAAACTGCGGCGCCCAGCGGCAGACTGCCGTCCACGGTGAGGTCCGGAAAATCGAGCACCCGAAAGGTCAGGTATACGCCGATGACCATGAGGCCGTAGGCGAAACCCTGCTCGATGGCGCCGAAGAATGCGTAGAGAGTCATAAACAATCCTAGTGGTTGCCGGGCCGGAACGTCGCGGACGGGCACGGTGGAAAATAAAAAAGGCGCGTTGTTGAAGCAACGCGCCTTGTATCTTTTCTGAGCCCGATTGGCAAATGCGTTTCGTGTCTAGCGAATGACCTTGACCGCCCGATCGACGACCGATTGGGGCAGGGTTACCCCCATGGCCTGCGCGGCCTTGAGGTTGACGTGCAGGTTGAGGTCGTTGAGAAATTCCACGGGCATGTCGCCGGGCTTTGCGCCGTCCACCAGAATGCGGGCGACCATGTCGCCGGTTTGCAGCCCCATCTTGTAGTAGTCCACGGCCACGGCCGCGATAGCGCCGCGGGCCACGGAGTCCACGTCGGCGACGATGAGCGGCAGCCGGTTGTCCTCGCAAACCTTGACGGCGGACTCGATGGCCGAAACCACGGTGTTGTCCGTGCCCACGTAGATTACGTCACAGCGGCCCACCAGGCTCTTGGCGGCCTGGTACACGCCGCTGGAGTTGGAGATGGTCGCTTCTTCCACGTTGATGCCTAACTTGGCGGCCTCTTCCTTGAGGGCCTTCAGGTTGGGCACGGAATTGGGTTCGCCGGAGTTGTAGATGATGCCGATGGTCTTGACGTTCGGTACGATCTCGCGGATCAGGGCCACCTGTTTGTCCAAGGGGCTGAAGTCGGACATGCCGGTGATATTCCTGCCGCCGGAGTTCTTGAGATCCTTGACCAGTCCGGCGGTGACGGGGTCGGTCACGCCGGTAAAAACGATGGGCCGGTCATGGATCTTCTGGGCGCAGGCCTGGGCGCCGGGGGTGGCGATGGCCACGATCACATCGGGCTGTTCGCCGATGATCTGGCTGACGATCTGGGTATTATTGGCCATGTTGTTCTGTGCGTTGTGCACGTTGTAGGTGAAGTCAATGCCCTTTTCCTTAAGTCGGTCGGCCACGCCGTCACGCATGGCGTCCAGGGCGGGATGCTCCACGATCTGAGTCACGGAGACCACGTACTTCTTGCCGGCGAAGGCGGTGGAGGCGACCAGCAGGACGGCCACCATGAGCAACAGTATTTTTTTCATCGGGAAACTCCTCCTCGAAGTGCTTTTCAAGGAGGAACTTTGACCGCCTGACGGGCTTTTCGTCAAGGTATTTCCCTTTGGGGAGCCAGGGGGAGGGGCCCAAGAAAAGGGCCGCTCGCGGCGGCCCTTGAAACTCGTCGGAACCAGAAGGATCAGAAACGGATTTCCTCTTCCTTGATGACCTTGAAGGACTTGTTGCCCTTGACCCGGCCGGGAAGGCCCTGGAATTTGCGCACGCCTTCGACTTCGGCTTCGAGAAGCTCGTCCTCGTCGGTGTCGAGCAGGATGATGTCGCCCTCCTGGAGATAAAGCAACTGGCGGCCGGAGATGCTGGTCCGGCCCAGGCGAATGACCATTTCCACGGGCGTCTCCATGAGCCGCTCCTTGAAGCGGTTGATCCAGACGTGGTCCACTTCCAGGCGCTCAGATTGAAAGGAGGCGTGCAATTTCGAGCGGATGGGCTCCATTGTGGCATAGGGCAGGCAGACGATGAGCGAGCCGATGGCGTTTTCCAACTCCACTTCGAAGGTGACAACGATGACCACGTCCGAAGGCGGTACGATGGCCGCGAACTGAGGGTTCACCTCGGTACGGACCAACTCGACGTGGACCTCATGCACCGGCTTCCATGATTCCTCCATGTTGGCCAGGGCGATTTTGACCACGCGCTCGACAATGGCTTGTTCGATAGGCGTGAAGTCGCGGCCCTCGACCTTGGGCTGACTGCCCGCGCCGCCGAAAAAGTTTTCGACCAGGGCGAAAACCAGGCGGGAATCGACCACGAGCAGGGCGTTGCCGCGCAGGGGGTCCATCTTGAAGATGGAGATGGAGGTCGGCACCGGCAGGGAACGCATGAAATCGCCGAACTTGGACATGTCGATGGAGATGGGGTTGATGTCCACCCGCTTGCGCATGGTGTTGGCCAGGGCGTTGGTGCACAGGCGCGCGAAACGGTCGTTGACGATTTCGAGCACGGGCATGCGGCCGCGAATGATCCTGTCCTGATTGGCCAGGTCAAAGGAGACCACACCGGTATCGTCCTCCGGTATCTCGGTCTCGGTCTCGACATCCCCGCCGGAAAGGCCCCGGAGCAGGGCATCAACTTCATCTTGTTCGAGGATTTTGCTCATCTGGAGAAAGCCCCATGTTCGCCGATCTTACGGCCCGTTTGACCGGCACGCGCCGGAAAATTGAACGTCATTGGAACAATTAGCAAAAAACGGGCCGTACCGTGAATTTCCTATCGACGGATTTCTCAAATTCCTTATGTCCCTGCATATCGCTTCGCCCCCTTCCTGGCAACGAAATCGCGCTTTTTTCGGCCCATTTTGCACGAGATTGTTTAGATAAAGACATGATTTAGTCAAATAGCAATATTCGCATGTTTCAATATTCCAGTGAATTAAAGCAGATGGAGTCTCTCGGAACGGGCATTGCCCCAACGTGTCGAAAACCGTACGCGGAAGGGAGGGAAGCGTCTTCGGCAACGGGAGATACGCGGGCGTGGCCTATTCCGGAGACAATTTCGACAGGGTGATAACCTGGATGGCCGGATTCCGGCTGTCCTGCCAGGCCCTCAACGCCTCCAGGGTCTGGCGGTAGGGATGGCCGATGGCGATGGCCCGACCCTGTCGTTGGGCCACCCGCTCGGTCTTGCGCAACTGGAGCAGAATGGCGTTCACATCCTTGACGTTGTCCAGAAAGGTGTCCCGCTCGTAGAAGGGGATGCCCACGTCCTTGGCTGTAGCACGGCCCACGCTCTTGCCCGAGGTAAGGCTGTCCAGGAAAAACAGGCCATGGCGCTTGAACTCGGTCAGGGCGACCTTCATGCCCGCCTTGTCGGCCGTGAATCGCGAGCCCATGTGGTTGTTCACCCCAATGGCTTCGGGGATGCAGGCGAGGTTTTCCTCCACACGCTGCCGGACCTGGTCCGCGGTCATGGACGCGAACAGGGCGTCGTCCCCGGGTTTGACTTGAGGGTAGCCCATGGGTTCCATGGGAAAGTGGACGAGCAGGTCGTGTTGCGTCCGGGTTATCAACTTTACGCACTCGCGGGTGTGGCTGGCGTGGGGCCAGACCGCGAAGGTCAAGGGCAGGTCGAGTCCGGCCAGCCCTTTGAGCACACCGTAATTCTCGCCTACGTCGTCGATGACCACCACCAGCTTGGGCCCTTTGGCCTCGGGCCGGGCGAGGATTTGCGGCGTGGCTTCGAGGAGCAGCCTGTGGGTGCGCCTGCCGTTGATTTCAATGACCGCCTCGGTATCGCCGTTGTCCAGCAGGACCGCCTCGGGCAGACGGTCGAAGAGGCGCTTGCGCAGAGTGACCAGGAAATGATTACGGTCTTTGACCTTGGGGAATTGGAGGACCTGATAGTGGTAGCCGCTGTCCTCGAAGCGGCGCATTTCCACATCCACGAGGTCGAGGTCATGCATCTTGAGGCCCAGGTCCCGCATGGTCTCGATGATGGCGAGGTCGGCTTGCTTGACCTTGTCTTCCATATCCGAGGTGGCTTCCTCGAAGACCTTGTCGCGCCGGGGCTCCTCGCGGCGTGCCTCGGCCACGGGCGTGATCACCTGGGGCGGCGGAGTCTCCTTGGTCAGGAGCATCCAGCCAAGCCCGGCCAAGGCCAGGAAAGCGAGGGTAAAGAGCAGAATGAGAGGACCGGGCCGATAGATCCTCTTCAAGAATCCATCGAGCCCGGTCTGTTCTTCAACATTGTTGTCTGGAGCGCGGTCATCCATGGGCGCGGCCCGGTCTGCCTACTGAAGTTCCTTCATGCGGGGCAGGCTCTTGACCAGCTCCAGGGACATCCGCAACTGGTTGTCGCGGGCAAGCATGTCCTTGGCCTTTTCGGCATCTTCGTCCTGCTTGCGCTTGGCGGTCTTCTGGCCGTTTTCCAGGTGGCCGCTCAGGTCCTTCTCGCGGACCGTGAACCGATCACGCATGGCCATTTCGTCTTCCCGGGGCGCCTCAAAGGGAATGCGCAGGTCGGGCTCGATGCCCTTGGCCTGAATGGAGCGGCCGCTGGGGGTGTAATAGAGCGAAGTGGTCAGCTTGATGCCCGAACCGTCGGACAGTGGGATGATCTGCTGGACCGACCCCTTGCCGAAGGAGCGTTCGCCAACGATGAGCGAACGCTTGCGGTCCTGCAGGGCGCCGGCCACGATCTCCGAGGCCGAGGCCGACCCTGCGTTGATCAGAGTGACCATGGGCACCTGGACGTCGTCGGCGCTCTTGGAAGCGAAGAAATCCTTGCGGTCAGCGGGATTCCGGCCCTGGATGTAGACGATGGTGCCGTCCGCCAGGAAGGTGTCCGCTACGGAGACAGCCTGATTCAACAAGCCTCCGGGATTGTTGCGCAGGTCGAAGACGATGCCCTTGAGCTCGTGCGATTTGCGGTACAGATCGATGGCCTCGCGCAGGTTCTTGGTAGAGGACTCCTGGAACTTGGTCAGGCGCAGGTACAGATAGCCGTCTTCCAAGGACTGGGTCTTGACGTTGACGATGGGAATGGTCCCGCGAACGATGGCCACTTCCTGAGGCTTGTTGGAATCCTTGTGCAGGATGAGCAGGGAGACGGAGGTGCCCTTTTCGCCGCGAATAAGCTTGACCGCGTCCATGAGGGTCATGTCCTGGGTGGACTCGCCGTCGATTTCAAGGATGAAGTCGCCCGCCAGCAGGCCCGCCTTGTAGGCCGGGGTATCCTCGATGGGCGAGACGACCACGATGCGCCCCTGGTCCATGCTGATCTCGATGCCGATACCGCTGAACTTGCCGGCGGTGTCCACCTGCATGTCCTTGAAGTCCTCGGGCGAGAGATAGGTGGAGTGGGGGTCAAGCTCTTCCAGCATGCCCTTGATGGAATTATCGATGAGCTCCTTCTTGGTCACGGGCTTGACGTAGTTGCTTTCAACCAGGTCGAGCACCTGCGAGAAGGTCTTGAGTGCTTCAAATTGATCGCCCTTGGCCGCAATGGTCTGGCCCGGAGCGACGGTCAGGGTAAAAAGAAGCAGAAAAGTGACTATCCAAAGCGTAACACGCATGAATGCCTCCCGAATAACGGAGTCCTAATGTGTTGGGTTAACGACAATTCATCTCAGGGCTGTTAACCAAGTTTCTGGGTTAATTGGTTTTTGATGAAAACGCAATTCAAAATACAGCCCGGGCCCGTCCAGCTTGGGGAAATACCCCACAGTGCCGAGCGGCTCATTCTTCTCAACTTCCTGCCCGTTGCGCACAAATGTATCCGACAAGTATGCGTAAAGGCTATAATAATTGTAACCGTGGTAGATGATGACCACATGCCCGAAGCCACGTAACGTATCGTTGTGGACCACCTTGCCCCAAAAAATCGACTGTACCGTACTTCCGTCCGCCGCACCGATGGCCAGTCCGCGTTCCGGAGGACTGGCCTTGAGGTTGAAACCCGCGACCACGCGCCCCCGGACCGGCCAGGGCAGGGCGCGTTTATACAGGGCGAACCGCTTGGTCTTCTGGGACTGCAACTGGTATTTGAGATTCTCGATGGAGGCCAGGATGTCGGTCAGCTCGGTCTCGGCGTTTTCCTTTTGGCGATTGATCTTCCTGAGGTTCCGGCGCAGCGCGTACTGGTTGTTCAGGAGCCGGTCCTTGCTGCCGTTCACCTGAGCCAACTGCTTTTCGGCCTCTTCGGCCAGTTGACGCTGGTTCTCCAGGTTCAGGGCTATCTTCCGCGAATTGGCCCGGGCTTCGTCCAGCTTGCGGCTGGTGGCCGCATAGATATCCGCCAGCCAGTGAAAACGCCGGTCGAACGTGGCCCAGTCCTCCACGCCCTCAAAACGGGAGCGGACGTTCTGGAGATGCACCGGCCACAGGGTGCGCATGAGCCCGGACAACTCCATGGTGATGCGCTCCTTCTCCTTTTCCAGGGTGAAATGGTCCTGCTGGGCCTGACGCTCGTTCTCACGGATGTCGGCGAGGACTTTTTCCTGCTCCCGGATACGTCCTTTGAGCATCGTGACGTCGTGTTCGATGTCTGACAGCCGGGTGGAGATCCGGCCTGCCTTCTTTGTCAGTTCGCGGACCTTCCGCTCGTTCTCGTCCGCCTTCTGATGTTCCTTTTGCAGCGATTCGCTCAGGACCTCGTCCTGGGCCTGGGCACGAGCCAAGACCGGGAGCAGCAGAAGGCAACAGGCTGTCAGGACAAGAAATTTATGCATGCCGTTCTATTGTTCAAGGAAAGGTTGAAGGGGGCAATCATCGCACAGGCCCGCTTTTTTCCGGCACCAGTTCGCCCCAACTCGGACGATGAGGGCATGGTATTCGTTATACAGTGCCACATCCGCAGGCAGAGCGTCCATGAAAATGGCTTGCAGGCCATGGTAGTCGATGTCTTCCCAAGCCAGCCCGTGGCGGCCCATGAGCCGGGCCGTGTAGGTATCCACCACGAAGGTCGGGAAGTCCAGGGCGTAGAGCAGGATGCAGTCACCGGTTTCGGGCCCGATGCCGTTGATGGAGAGCACTTGGGGCCGCAGCTCGGCCAGATTGCGGTTCTTGAGGGAGAGTAGATCAAACTCCGCCTCGTCCTTGAGAAATTGCAGGAAATTGTGAATCCGCTTGGCTTTGATGTTGTAGTACCCGGCGGGACGGATGAGTTCGGCCAGTGCGGACAGAGGCAGCCCATGCAGGACTTCGGCGTCGAGCACGCTCGCGTCCTTGAGGTTGGAAAGGGCCTTTTCCACGTTCTTCCAGTTGGTGTTCTGGGTCAGAATGGCGCCGATGGCGATTTCGAACGGGGTCTCGCCCGGCCACCAACGGCTGGAGCCGAGCACCGCCAGCATGGCGCCGTACATGTCCATCAAGGTGCCGGACAGGGACATGCTAATCTCCCAGATCTTTCCAGACCAGGCAGATCCATTCGCCCTCGACGAAACGCCGGGGCTCGCCCAGGCCGCGCCTGCCGTAGGCCTCGGCCACGGCGTCCGACTGTTTGTCGGCCAGGATGCCGGACAGGACCAAGGTGCCGCCGGGCGCAACGCGGGCCAAGATATCCCCGGCCATCTCGATAAGCGGACCGGACAGGATATTGGCCACCACCAGGTTGAATGTCCGGCCAGGCTCCACGCAGTCGATGGAGCCTACGGCCAGGCGCATGGATTCGCTAACGCCGTTGGCGGCGAGATTTTCCACGGCGCAAACCACGGCCTGGGGGTCGATATCCAGCCCCACGCCGGTCAGGCCGAGCTTGGACAGGCCGATGCCGAGAATACCGGATCCGGTGCCCAGGTCCAGGAAGGTGTCGCCCTCGGCGATGGTCCCGGCCTTGGCCAGCCTGCCGATGGTCGCCAGGCAAAGCGATGTAGTAGGGTGATGCCCGGTGCCGAAAGCCATCTTGGGCTCAATGACGATATGGGTGGTTCCGTTCTTCTCCTCGTCGTTCAGCCACGGCGGGTAGATGCGAAAAGACTCACCGCAGTTGACCGGGACGAAGAAATCCTTCCAGGTCATGGCCCAATTCTCGGATTCCTGTTCCGACCAGGTCACATCCGCCTCGGGGAAGCGGGCCTGGAATTCCTTGACCATTTCATGCCCCAGAGGGTGGTCCTCCAGATACAGGGTAAATTTGCGACCGTTTCCGGCGGGCGTTTCCTCCCACCCGTGAGGGACTTTGGACGCGATGAAAACACCGGCCTCGTCGGCGGCCTGTTCGGGAATGGTGAATTGGATCTTGAGCAGGGTGGGCATGGGAGCGTCCTTTTTGGAATATGACAAGGCCGGGAACGTGCCCCGGCCTTGAATGGTTGCGTCATCAATAAGCCAAACTAGAATACCTTGTCGATGAACGAGCCTTTGCCCGTGTACCGGAAGTCGTAAAGGGTGGTCCGCTCGGCCTGCCCGGCCGCCTCGGATTTGACTTCGGCCAAGGTCTTGACCTCGTCGGTCGTCCGTTCGGCGGGGGAAACCCGTTTCGGTTCCTCTTCGCGGCCGGACGTATACTCCGGCGTGGACCCTATGGGGGCGACGGCGCTCATGACACGATACCTCACGTCACAGAATACGCTTTCGCCTCCGGGCGGTCAAGCCGACCTCCTCCGACTAGCCCTTCATCGAAGCCAGGACTTCGTCCAGGGCCTGCACAAAGGCCAGGATGTCGTCCTCGGTGACAGTCAGGGGCGGCACCAGCCGCAGGACCGTGCCCTGGGCCAGGTTACAAACCACCTTGTGCTCCAGCAGCCCCTTCCAGATCTCCGGGCCGTTCTTGGCCAGTTCGATGCCGAAGAGCAGGCCCAGGCCACGCGTTCCGGCGATGGTCTCGGGATGCTTCTTCTGAAGTTCGAGGACCCGTTCCCTGGTGAACTCGCCCATCTTCCGGGCGCGGTCGGCCATATTTTCCCCGAGCATGATGTCGATGACTTTGGCGGCCACGGCCGAGACCACGGCTCCGCCGCCGAAGGTGGTGGCGTGAGAGCCGGGCGTGAAGCCCCGGGCCACTTCGTCGGAGCACAAGACCGCACCCATGGGCAGGCCGTTGGCCAGCGCCTTGGCCGAGGTGAAGATGTCCGGGACAAGGCCGTAGTGCTGGTGCGCCCAGAACCGACCCGTGCGGCAGACGCCGGTCTGGACCTCGTCCACGATCAGCAGAATGCCGTTTTCCTTGCACAGCGCCGCAATGTCGTTGGCATATTCGGAGGGCAGGGGGCGTACGCCGCCCTCGCCCTGGACCATTTCGATCATGATCGCGGCGGTGTGGGCGTTGATGGCCCCACGCAGGGCGTTGACGTTGCCGAAAGGCACGGTCACGAATCCCTCGGGCAGAGGCGCGAACCCGTCCTTGATGGGACCGTACTGGCCGGTGGCGGTCAGCGTGGACAGGGTCCGTCCGTGAAAGGATTTCTCCAGGGTGATGATTTCGTAACGGTCCTCGTTCCGAATAGTGCGCATATATTTGCGGGCCAGCTTGATGGCCCCTTCGTTGGCCTCGGCCCCGGAGTTGCAGAAGAAAACCTTGCCCGCCGCACAGGTGGACAGCAGCTTCTCCGCCAGATCAAGCTGGGGTTCCTGGTAGAAGAGGTTGGAGACGTGGACCATCTTGCGGGCCTGCTCGGCCATGACCTCGGCCAGGTCTTCACGGCTGTGGCCCAGGGAGCACACGGCGATGCCCGCCAGGAAGTCGAGGTATTCGTTGCCGTCAAGGTCGTACAGGCGGCAATCCTTGGCCCGGGAAATCGCCAGGGGGTAGCGGCCGTAGGTCTGGCACAACAATTGCGATTCCCGTTCTTTTATGGCTTCGAATTTTGTAGACATATTCATTCTCTCTATTAGTGTTTCCCGGTGGACCCGAATCCTCCCGCGCCGCGCGCGGTGGAGCCCAATTCGTCCACGGGGGTGATTATCGCTTGAAATACGGGCATGAAGACGAGTTGTGCAATGCGCTGTCCGCGCCTTATTCGTCGTACTTCGCCAGAGGTATTGAGCAGTGAGACCTTGATCTCCCCGCGATAGTCCGGATCGATGACGCCGACGCCCTGGCTGACGGTCAGCCCTTCCTTGGTGCCCAGGCCGCTGCGCGAAAAGACGTATCCGGCCACGCTGGGCTCACGGATCTCGATGGCCACGCCCGCCGGGACGGCAACCTTTTCGCCGGGACCGATTTCGATCTCCTGGGCGTCGATGCAGGCTCTCAGGTCCAGCCCCGCCGAATGTTCGGTGGCGTAGGCCAGTTCGTTTTCTTGCCAAACCTCATGCAGGAACTTCACGTTCACGTCGATCTTGTTCATGGTGCGTCTCTATCCTTGTGTTGAACGAATGGTTGTTTATGTTCGCTTCAAAAGCAACTGTCAATAAATGGTCTTTGGCCCGCGCCGCATAAGGGCAAAGGAGAGGCGAGGCCTCCCGGCATGGCCGTCCGGCGGTATCCGCGCCCTCGGGGTAATAAAAAGGGCGCCGTTCCTCCGGAACGACGCCCTGACGGTTCGTCGAAACAACGGACGGATCAGCAGAGTCCTTCCCAGCAGAGCTCCAGGTGTTTTTCCTCGATTCGTCGAGTGGCCAGGCTGACGCCCACGGCCAGGACCAGGGAAACGGGCAGGGCGACCACGTTGGGATCGACCCATTGCATAAGCCACACCCAGGAGCCGGGCACGGCGTCGGCCACCAGGGTGGCCTTGCCGAACAGGGCCTGGCACAGCCCGATGAAGCCTGCTTCCTTAAGGTGGATGAAGAGCAGCCAGAACATGGAGAAGCAGAATCCGCCGACCATGGAAATCTTGGCGCCGGTCTTGGTCATGCCCTTCCAATACAGGCCGAGCACGTAGATGGGCAGAAACGAAGCCGCGCACAAGCCGAAGAAAAAGGCGGTGGCCCGGGCGATGACTCCGCCGGGCAGCAGCCAGGCCCAGACCAGGGTGGCGGCGATGGCCACGGTCACGCCAAGGCGATTGAGCTTCATGGACGAGCCGTTGTCGCCCACATTGACGTATTGTTCCAGGAAATCACGGGAAAGGGAGGTGCCGCCCACGTGGTATTGGGAGCTCATGGTGGACATGGCTGCCGCAAACATGGCCACGAGGAACAGGCCGGAGAACCAGCCGGGCATGACCTTGTCGATGTACAGGGGAATGATGCTGTCGAAATTGCCCCCGGCCATGGCGATGGCGATCTTGCCGAATTTCTGGAAGAAGACCACGTTGGACAGAGCTCCGGCGACAAAGGCCACGCCGGTCATGAGCAGGATGAAAACGCCGCCGATGGCCACGGCCCGGTTAAGCTCGCGGTCCGAAGGCACGGTCATGTAGCGGATGGCCAATTGCGGCTGCGCCAGTACGCCGATGCCCACGCCGTAAATGATGGTCGTGTACACGGTCAGACCGATGGGCGACTGGACATGCGGCCCGGTGGTCCAACCGGTCAGGCCGCCCTGGACCAGTTTGGCCGGAATCATGGCGGCCATGTTCGTCAGCGCCTGATGCGCCTGGGGCACTCCTCCGAGCATGGCATAGGTGGTGACGATGAGGATGAGCATCATAACGGCCATGATGGTCCCCTGAAAAGCATCGGTGTACATGACCGCTTTGAGCCCTCCGGTGATCACGTACAGGGCCACGATGGCGGTAACTACAAGCAGCCAGACGCCGTAGGAAATGGCCGGGAAGGCCACTTCGAGCATGCGGCAGATGCCGATCAGCACGGCCGCCGCATAGACCGGGATGAACACGAAGATGACCACGCCCGAGAACTGCTGGATGAATCTGGAGCCGTAGCGCCTGCCCAGGAATTCGGGAAAGGTATGCGAATCGAGCGCCAACCCCATACGTCGGGTGCGCTTTCCGAAAAAGACCATGGCCACGAAAATGCCCACAAAGATGGTCAGGAAGGTCAGCCAAAGCAAGGACATGCCAAACATGCCCGAGACGCCGCCGAAACCGACGATGGCCGAGGTGGAGACAAAGGTCGCCCCGTAGGACATGGCCAGGACGAACGGGTTCATGGCCCGTCCGGCAAGCATGTAATCCGTGGATTCCCGGGTTTTGAGCCAGGCCCGGTAGCCGAGGTAGAATATGACGCCGAGATAAAGGAGAACGCCGATGATCTTGCCGGTCATGACGCCCCTCCGCCGTTTTTGTCGGTTCCCCTGTTATTCCAATTCACAATTCCGTAAACGACACACAGAACCGTCGCCGCAACGGACAGCCAGAAGGCCAGCGCGATCTCTACACTCCCCAGTCCAAGCATCATGATGTCGCCCCTTGATTGCGGGCCGGAAGCGCGCCTTTGGCCAAACAAAAGGGCCGCAGACTTGTCGCCTGCGGCCCTGGTTGTGGATGAAACTACTGATCAGCTACACGCACACCTCGAAACCGCAGGCGCTTCTAAAAAAGCGAAAGCTAAAAAAGGAACGGGTGCGGTTGAGGTATGATTGCATATATTTTTCCTAGCCGCCAATCCGGTAAAAGTCAAGGGGGGCGGGGGAAGAGGGCGGGGCAGGGCGGCCAAAGGGGTGGGGTGGGACGATCAATACGTTTGACGTCTTGGTTGAGACGATTTCCAAATATATACATTACATGTAAATTCAGACAGTTAAAACTATCCTTGACAGGGAATGGAGTGATGTGTTTTGGTGACTCCCCTTTGCTATTCGGTATTATTGCCTGAATTGTGAAAGTTTCGGAGACATGCTCCGAGCGGTCTGTCCGCAAGATGACTTTTTTGGCAACTAACGAGAGAGGATACCTGTCTTGCTTTTTCAGCCCATCAACAAGAATTACCATGAGTTCTGTATTCAACGGGACCCGGAGCTGTGCATTAACTGCAAGGTCTGCGTCCGCCAGTGTTCATACGAGGCTCACTATTGGGATGAAGCCCGGCAAAAAGTCATGCACGACAATTCCAAGTGCATCGGCTGTCACCGTTGCGAGGCCCTGTGCCCCACCGCGGCCCTGAACATCATCAAGAAGCCGTCGGATTTCAGGACGAACAGCCTGTGGCGTCCTGTGTTCCTGCAAAACATCTACAAACAGGCGGACACCGGCGGCGTACTCCTGGCGGGCATGGGTTCCCCGGTGGATATCCCGGTCTACTGGGACCGCATGCTGCTTGATGCCAGCCAGGTGACCAACCCGTCCATCGACCCCTTACGCGAGCCCATGGAGCTGAAGACTTTCCTGGGCGCCAAGCCGCGCAAAGTGGAGATAGAAACGGACCGGAAGACCGGCAGGACGACCCTCAAAACCAAACTGACCCCGCAGCTCGAACTGGACGTGCCGATCATGTTCGCGGCCATGAGCTTTGGGGCCATCAACTTCAATCTCCACCGGGCCATGGCCCGTGCGGCCACCGAGTGCGGAACCTATTACAACACCGGCGAAGGCGGCCTGCACAAGACCTTATATAAATACGGCGAGCACACCATCGTCCAGGTGGCCTCGGGGCGCTTCGGCGTGCACCGTGACTACCTCCGGGCGGGCGCGGCCATTGAAATCAAGGTGGGGCAGGGCGCCAAGCCCGGCATCGGCGGGCACCTGCCCGGCGGCAAGGTCAACGACAAGGTTTCCGAGACCCGCATGATCCCCATCGGGTCCGACGCCATCTCCCCGGCCCCGCACCATGACATCTACTCCATCGAGGATCTGCTTCAGCTCATCTACGCCCTGAAGGAAGCCTCGGAATACAAGGCCCCGGTCTCGGTAAAGATCGCGGCCGTGCACAATGTCGCCGCCATCGCCTCGGGCATCGCCCGGGCGGGTGCCGACATCATCACCATCGACGGCATGCGCGGCGGCACGGGCGCGGCCCCGGCCATGATCCGCGACAACGTGGGCATCCCCATTGAGCTGGCCCTGGCCCAAGTGGATCAGAGGCTGCGCGACGAGGGCATCCGCAACAAGGTCTCGGTGGTGGCGGCTGGCGGCATCCGCTGTTCCGGCGACGTCATCAAGGCCATCGCGCTGGGCGCGGACGCCGTGTATATCGGCACGGCCACACTCATCGCCGTGGGCTGCACCATCTGCGGCCGCTGCTACACCGGCAAATGCCCATGGGGTATCGCCACCAACGACCCCAAGCTGTCCAAGCGCCAAAACCCGGACATCGCGGCCAGGAAGCTGGCCAACCTGATCCGTGCCTGGGGGCACGAGATCGAGGAGATGCTCGGCGGCATGGGGCTCAACTCCATCGAGTCCCTGCGCGGCAACCGTGACAAGCTCAGGGGCGTCGGCCTTTCCGACACCGAACTCGACATCCTCGGCATCAAGCATGCCGGGCGTTAAGCGGAGGACGTCATGAAGAGAGTCTATCCGGACAAGGAATACTGTATCGGCTGCCACCTCTGCGAAGTGGCCTGCATCACCGCCCACTCCAGATCCAAGGACGCGATCATCGCCTTTCGCGAGGAACGGACCAAGGACGGACTGACCGCCTGCAAAAAGGTCTTTGAAAAGGGCGACATCTGCGTAGCCATCTCCTGCCGTCATTGCGACGAACCGTCCTGTGTGGCCGCCTGCATCTCCGGCGGCCTGCATAAGGACCCGGAGACGGGCCGCACCGTCTATGATCGCGACAAATGCGTGGGCTGCTGGTCTTGCCTGATGGCCTGTCCTTACGGAGCCATAAAGCGGCACCCGACCGAGAACAAGATCGTCAAGTGCGACCTGTGCGAAGGGCGCGAGGGCGGACCGGCCTGCGTGGCCGCGTGCCCGAACCAGGCCCTGAAATTCGAGGAAAGATAGGGAGCGACCATGAAATATGTCATCATCGGCAACGGCATCGCCTCCATCGGAGCCATCGAGGGCATCCGCAAGGTCGATACTGAAAACGAGATCCTGATCATCGGGGCCGAGGACGCCCCGGCTTACGGCCGCCCGCTCATTTCCTACCTGCTGGCGGGCAAGATCGGCCCGGACCGCCTTGCGCTTCGACCCCGGGAATTCTACGAGAAAAGCAATGTCTCCCTGATGCTCGGCACCAAGGTCACGGCCATCGACGCCGGGGCCAAGACCGTGACCACGGACAAGGGCGACACCGTGGAATTCGAAAACCTGCTTATCGCTACCGGCGGCATTCCGTTCACCCCGCCCATTCCGGGCTCCGACGGCGCCGACGTGTACAACTTTACCAACTTGGCCCACGCCCATACGCTCATCTCCAAGGCCAAGGAGATAAAGCGGGCGGTGGTCATCGGCGGCGGGCTCATCGGGCTGAAGGCCGGCGAGTCCCTGTTCGACCGGGGTGTGGACGTGACCATCCTGGAGCTTTCGCCGCGCATCCTGAGTCTGGCCTTTGACGAAAACGCGGCCTCTCTGGCGAGCTCCCGCCTGGCCGAGGTCGGCCTGAACGTGCGTTGCGGCGTGTCCGCCAAGGAGATCCAACGCGATCAGGAGGGCAACCTCAAGGGAGTGCATCTGACCGACGGCGATTTCCTGCAATGCGACGTGGTGGTCATCGCCATCGGCGTGGTGCCCAACTACAACCTGGCCAAGGAAGCCGGGATCGCCGTGGACCGGGGCATCAAGGTGGACGAGCACATGCGCACCGGCGCGGACGGCGTGTTCGCGGCGGGCGACGTGGCCCAGGCCAAGGACCTCCTGTTCGGCGAGGACCGCGTCATCCCCATCTGGACCAACGCCTACAACCAGGGGTTCTGCGCGGGCAAGAACATGGCGGGCAAAGCCACTCCGTTCACCGGCTCCCTGTCCATGAACTCCATTTCCTTCTACGGCCTGCCGACCATCTCCGTGGGCACGGTCAATCCGCCCGAGGGCGACGACACCTACGATGTGGCCGTCTCCCTGGACGAAAAGAAGAAAAGCTACCGTAAGCTCGTCTTCCACAACGACCGTCTGGTCGGCTACGTGCTGGTGGGCGACATTGACATGGCGGGCATGTACACCGCCTTCGTCAAGTTCCAGTTGGCCGTGCCCGAGGACGCCAAGAAGCAAATCCTGGCCGGAGCGCCCGACGTGCTCATGTGGCCGGACGATTTCTTCAAGGAAACCTGGAACCCCGGCGTAGTCGAGCCCGATTAAAGGATTAGGCAATGAAAGCACCTGAAAGATATTACGATTTCCAGAAGGATATCTCCGGCTGCGGGATATTCGGCGTCATCAACAAGAAGCGGGGCCTGATCCCGGGCGACATTCCCATCCAGGCCATGACCTGCATGCATGACCGGGGCAACGGCCTGGGCGGCGGCTTCGCGGCCTACGGCATCTATCCCGAACACGCCGAAAAATACTGCTTCCACATGATGTGCGACGACGACGCGGCCATCAAGGGCTCCGAGGAAATGATCAAGCAGTACTTCGACCTGCATTTCTACGAACCCATTCCCACCCGGCGGACCCTGGCCATCCCGCGCCCTCCCAAGTTCAACCGCTATTTCGTGACCGTGCCCGAAAAACCGGAAAACGAGTTCCGCGAATTGCCGGAAGAGGATTACGTGGTGGCCGTGGTCATGAAGATCAACACCACCGTGGGCGGGGCCTTTGTGGTTTCTTCGGGCAAAAATATGGGCGCCTTCAAGGGCGTGGGCTTTCCCGAGGACATCGCCGACTTCTTCCGCCTGGAGGAATACAGCGCCTACATCTGGACCGGCCACAACCGCTTTCCGACCAACACCCCGGGCTGGTGGGGCGGGGCGCATCCGTTCACCATCCTGAACTGGTCCATCGTACATAACGGCGAGATATCCTCTTACGGAATCAACCGCCGTTACCTGTGCGAACACGACTATCTCTGCACCATGATGACCGACACCGAAGTCGTGGCCTACGAGTTGGACATGCTTATTCGCAAGCACGGCCTGTCCTGGGAACTGGCCGCCAAGGTCTTCGCCCCGCCGTTCTGGGACGAGATCAAGCACATGGATGCGGAGGACAGGGAACTTTACACCACCTTGCGCGCCACTTACGGCCCGGCCATGCTCAACGGTCCCTTCGCCATTCTGGTGGCCGACAACACCCGGCTCATGGGCCTCAACGATCGCATCAAGCTCCGGCCTCTGCTGGTGGCCGAAAAGGACGACATGGTCTTCATGTCGAGCGAGGAATCGGCCGTGCGTGACGTTTGTCCCGAACTGGACCGAGTCTGGATGCCCAAGGCGGGCGAACCCGTCATCGTGGATCTGGAGGATTAGATGGCAGCCAAGAGAAAACAGAAGACCCTCACGGCAGGGCGGACATACTACAGGCAGTTCAACGAAGAGATTCGAGCCCTGGTCAGGGAAGGCGTGACTGACTTCACCATCAAGGAATGCAACGGCCAGCGTTACCTGGCCACCGCGCTCGACGGCGATTTCAACTTCGACATCTACGGAGTTCCCGGCCAGGACCTGGGCGCGTTCATGCGCGGCCCGCACATCCGGGTGCACAACAACGCCCAGGACGGCGTGGGCAACACCATGGACAACGGCCGGATCATCATCGAGGGCATGGCGGGCGACGTCATCGGTTACGCCATGCGCGGGGGCGAAATCTTCATCAAGGGCGACGTGGGATACCGCGTTGGCATCCACATGAAGGCCTACCTCGAACACCAGCCCAGGATCGTAGTCGGCGGCAAGGCGGGCGACTTCCTCGGTGAATACATGGCCGGTGGAATTATTTTGCTCTTGGGTATGTTTTCTGATAAGCCTGATGCGCCCGTTGCGGGACGAAGTCTTGGAACGGGCATGCATGGTGGCGTGATCTATGTCCGCGGCCCCGTTCCCGAAGACCAGCTTGGTCCCGGACTTACGGCCACCCCCGTGGACGCCGACGACCTCAACGTCATTGAAGGTCTGGTCAATGAATACGCCAAGGAATTGAAGCTGGACAGCAAGGCGATTTTAAGCGAGAACTTCGTGAAAATTCGTCCGTTTTCGCACAGGCCGTACGGTAACCTGTACGTCCCTTGCTAGACGGCGGGGAAGATACAACACTCATTACCTCTGGAGGAACCAATGTTCTTCGATTCCGTAGCCTACGCCATGGCTCCGCCCGCGGGCGGCGATGGTGGCGCCGCAGGCGGCCTCGGCGGCATCCTGGGCGGCCCGCTGCCCATGCTGATCCTGATGTTCGCCATCTTCTACTTCCTGCTCATTCGTCCGCAGCAGAAGAAGCAAAAGGCCCATCGGGCCATGCTCGACGCTCTCAAGAAGGGTGACAAGGTCTGGACCAATGGCGGCATCCTCGGAACCATTACCGATATCGATGGCGACAATATGACCATCGAGATCGCTTCCGGCGTCCACGTCGTCATCAAGCGCGGCTTTGTCGCCGACAAGGACGGCGGCGCGGTGCCCGCAACGGACAAAAAGAAGAAGTAGGTTCTTGCGCCAGTACCTGAGACTTCCGTGCGGATCGGACCACACCCGTAAGGTGGCCCGATCCGCGCTTGCGTTTGTCGCCGATTCTCTCAGGTGGGTAGCAACTAGTTTGTATTACAGGGAGATTTCATGCAAAGTTTGCGTTTGAGAGCCGCCATCGCTCTCTTAGTCGTGCTCCTGGGGCTGGCATTCATGCTGCCGTCCCTGCCCGGCGTCAAGGATTCGTCCCTCGGCAATATCCTGCCGGGCAATGGGATCAACCTCGGCCTCGACCTCAAGGGCGGCATCTATCTGACCCTCGGCGTGGACATGAAGACGGCCATGGACAACAACCTGGCCCGCCTCGGCGACGACCTCAAGGCGTCCGCCCGCGAGCAGGACGTCTATATCCTGCGCCCGACCGTCCTGAACGAGAGCGCCATCACGGTCACGCTGATCAAGGCCGAGCAGAAGGACGCGTTCGAAAGCGTCATTAAGGATTACACCCCATTCGCCATCGAACAGGCCACGCCGCTCGACGGCGACAAGGTCAAGTATGTCTTGTCCGTACCGCCCAAGTACCGTAGCGAGATCGAAAAGCTGACCATGGACCAGGCCATCAAGACCATCCGCAACAGGATCGACCAATTCGGCGTGGCCGAGCCGGATATCCGCAAGCAGCAGGACAATCGCATCCAGGTCCAACTGCCCGGCTTGGAAGACCCCGAACGGGCCATCAAGATCATCGGCCAGACCGCGCACCTCGAATTCAAGATGGTTGACGATTCCGCCGATCTGAAAAAAGCCCAGCAGGGCATCCTGGCCCCCGGTCGCGAAATGTCCGTGCTCCTGCACCGTCAAGCCAACGGCTCTTATGCCGAATCGCCCATTGTCCTCAAAAGGGACGCGGTCCTGACCGGCGAATACGTGTCCGATGCCCAGGTCCGCCTGGACCAGTGGAACAACGCCTATGTCGCACTGACTTTCAATGCGCGCGGAGCCAAGATCTTTACCGATCTGACCGCCGAAAACGTCAACAAGCGCATGGCCATCGTCCTGGACGGCAAGGTCTATTCTGCACCGGTAATCCGGGAACGCATCTCGGGCGGCAAGGCTTCCATCACCGGCAACTTCACCCGAGAAGAAGCCCGCGACCTGGCGGTCGTGCTTCGCGCCGGTTCCCTGCCCGCGCCCGTGACGATCCTCGAACAGCGCTCCGTGGGCCCGTCCCTGGGGCAGGAGTCCATCGACAGCGGCGTCATGTCCGCCATGGTGGGCATGGCCCTCGTTCTCCTCTGCATGGTTGTCTACTACGGCTTCGGCGGCGTGGTGGCCGACATCGTCCTTCTCCTGAACATCATGCTCATCATGGGCGGCCTGGCCGCGTTCGGCGCGACCCTGACCCTGCCGGGCATAGCGGGCATCATCCTGACCATTGGTATGGCCGTTGACGCCAACGTCATCATCTACGAGCGCATCCGCGAGGAACTCAGGCGCGGCCTGTCCGCCAAACAGTCCGTGGCGGAAGGATATGGCAGGGCCACCCTGACCATCCTCGACGCCAACGTGACCACGGTCATTGCGGCCATCATCCTGTACCAGTTCGGTACCGGCCCCATCCGCGGCTTCGCCGTCACGCTGACGCTCGGTATCATCACCTCCATGTTCACCGCCATCTTCGTGTCGCGCATCCTGTTCGACCTGTACCTGAAAAACCGCGCCGACAACGCCAAGCTGAGCGTCTAGGGGGACGATAATGGGACTTCAAATAATTAAACCCAATACTAATCTTGACTTCATCGGCATCAGGAAAGTCGCCTTCATTCTGTCGGCGATCCTCATCCTGGCCGGCCTGGGCTCGCTGCTGATCAAGGGCGGCCCCAAATACGGCATCGACTTCGCGGGCGGCATGATCGTCCAGGTGAAGATCGACAAGGCCACCGATGTAAACGCCATCAAGGACGCCGTGGACGAACTCAAGCTGCCCGGCCTGATTGTCCAGTCCCTCGGCCTTGAGGGAGACCACGAATACCTGATCCGCACCTCCTCCTCGGCCATATCCTCCGAAGAGGTCCGGGCCAAGATCAACACGGCCCTGAGCGATAATCTCGGCACGAGCTTCGAAATTCAGCGGCTGGAAATGGTCGGCCCCAAGGTCGGTGCGGACCTCCGCTCCCAAGCCCTTGAGGCCCTGTTCTACGCGGTCCTGCTCATCGCCGTGTACATCTCCGGGCGCTTCGAACAGCGCTGGACCGCAGCCGCGGTCATGGCCGCTGGCCTGGCGGGCGGCGTGTACGGCATCGGCCTGCTCGGCCTGGACATGGGGTGGCTCATCCTGGTCGCCCTGGTCATCACGGTCGGCCTGTGCTGGTACCTTAAACTCAACTACGCCCTGGGCGCGGTGGCGGCCCTCATACACGACGTGATCATCACGGTCGGCCTGTTCTCCATCATGAACAAGGAATTTGACCTGACCATCATCGCCGCGTTGTTGACCATCGTCGGTTATTCGCTCAACGACACCATCATCGTCTTTGACCGCATCCGCGAAAACACCATCGCCAAACAGGGCAAGATGTCCTTTGGCAGCATCATCAACCTGTCCGTCAACCAAACCCTGTCGCGCACCATCATGACCTCGGCCACCACGCTTCTCGTCGTGCTCTGCCTGTTTGTCATGGGCGGCTCGGTCATCCACGACTTCGCCCTGGCGCTGCTCATCGGCATCACCGTGGGTACCTATTCCTCCATCTTCGTGGCCAGCCCCGTCCTCTACGGATTCGGCCCCAGCGAACATCCGGAGGCGGAAGCCGAAGCCTAACCGGCGCGTCATACGCAAATCAAAAGAGGAGGGCCGCACGGTCCTCCTCTTTTTTTGTTCCGTCGAGGCGTTAGCCATGGCTTCCATTGCGGCTGCGAACATATCGGTTTACTTCATGGGACGGAGAAACACAGATGAAAGATTTAAAGAACACAGCCCACGGGACCCACGGTGTATACGAGCGCAATGCCTCGCAATTCGACCAGGACCGAATCAAGACGTTGTTCGAACGGAGCTGGCTGGAAAAATTCGAGGGCTTGCTGTCTGAAAACGCTTCCATCCTGGATGTCGGTTGCGGGACGGGCGAGCCGATCGCGCGATATTTCATCGAGAAAGGATACGAGCTGACCGGCGTGGATTACGCGCAAGCCATGATCAGGCTGGTCAAGCGGCGCTTTCCGGAACAACATTGGCACCTGGCCGACATGCGTAACCTGGACCTGGGACGAGAATTCGACGGCCTGCTGGGTTGGCACAGCTTCTTTCATTTGACTCGCGAGGAACAACGGGCGGTGCTTCCTCTCTTTGCCCGTCACCTCACCCCAGGCGGAGTGATGATGCTCACCGTCGGCCCGGAAGAGGGGGAGTGTAGCGGGCACATCGCCGGAGAAGACGTCTATCATGCCAGCTTGTCGCCGGAAGAATACCAAACCGTACTGGACGGCCTGGATTTCGAGATTATGGATTTCGTTGTGGAAGACCCTGAATGCGGTTTCGCAACCATTCTCCTGGCACGGAAAAGGATCTGAAGCTTCCACTAAGCCCCGGTTTCCTTTACTCAGCCCCAGAAAAAAGCCCCTTCGGCGCAAGGCCAAAGGGGCTTTTCATTGTCATGCGGCCAGACTTAGGCAAGCTGGCTGATGAGGTATTCCTTGATCTCGTTGATGGACTTTTCGCCGTCAAGTTCAACGTACTTGAAATTGGCGTCCTTGAGATTCTTGAAGTAGTTGCAGGCGGCCATGGTGCCGGTTTTGTCGTCATAGTAGATGTCGTGGCGCTTGTTGATGGCGGCCTCGTCCTGGTCATCCTCGCGGGCGGACAGGGCGCCGCCGCAGACGCGGCACTTGTCGCCGTCAGGGGCGATGGCCGGGATGCCGACGTTGTTGGGATGGTTCGGATTGTTGGCACAGAGGCGACGCCCCATGATGCGGGCTTTGGCGATCTCGCGGGGCAGCTTGATCTCGATGACGTAATCGAGATTCACGCCGTCCTTCTGCAGGGCTTCCCAAAGTTTTTCGCCCTGCACCAGGGAGCGGGGGAAGCCGTCCAGGAGCCAGCCGTTTTTGGAATTGGACAGCACGTCCAGAACCATGGGGATGGTGATATCATCAGGAACCAATTCGCCCTTGTTGATGTATTCCTTGGCCTTCATGCCCAGTTCGGTGCCGCCGCCGATGTGCTTGCGGAAGATGGCGCCGGACTCAATGTGGTCCAGTTTGTACTTGTCCTTGGCGATGTCGCCCTGGGTGCCTTTACCGGAGCCGTTGGGGCCGAAAATCAGAATATTCATAATTCCTCCTGATGATAGAAAAGCGAAATGCCGACTGGCCATTCCGATACATTGTGCAAAAGATCACATGCTCTTATACCGGGGAGACCCGGAAGTCAATGCTTGGCGGTGAAAACCACGCCCGATGCGGCGATGCGCGCGGTCTTTCGGCCGGGGAACTGGAAGTCCGCTCCTACGCGGCGTTCCTGCCAGGCGCTGTCGAGTTTGAAGAGGGTATCGGCCAGGGCCTGGCCGCTTCCGAGACGGTCCAGACAGGCCTTGTAGAGATGCAACCGCTGGGCTTTGTGCAGGGCTTCAAGACGGGAATTATCCAGGATTTCACAAGCCCCGGATTCAAGTTCGGCCCAAAAATCCCGCTCCACGCGGCCAATGCGCCACAGCCTGGCCACGGACTGCCAAAAGGCCGGATTTTCCTTTTCGATGAGCGGCAAAATTTCGTTGCGGACACGATTGCGGGTCATGGCCGGGTCGGCGTTGGACGCATCTTCGCGCCAGACGATCCCCAGGCTGCTCACAAAGGCCGCGAGCGTGGATTTGGGCAGGAGCAGCAGGGGGCGGACCAAAGCGCGTCCGGGGTCGTATCCGGCCATGCCGGACAGGCCGGGCCAACCTGTGCCGCGGATCAGCCGCATGAGCACGTCCTCGCTCAGATCGTCCAACTGGTGGCCCAGGGCGACAAAGTCCCATCCGCCGGATTCACGCAATTGCGCATAGAGCTTGTAGCGGGCTTCGCGCCCGGCCTCCTCGATCCCCAGGCCGCGCTCTTCGGCCAAACGGGCCACGTCGCGGGACTCGACCGTGCAGTCGATGCCGAGCCGTTCGCACAGGGAGCGGGCAAAGGCGGCATCTCCGCCGGATTCCGGACGCAACCCGTGGTCCAGATGCACGGCCCCCACGGTAAAGTCACCCCGTTGGGAGAGATAGTGCAGAAGCAACAGCAGGCAGGTGGAGTCCACGCCGCCGGAAAGCCCCACCAGAACGCGGCGTCCGGTCAGGTCGATTCTCAGTTCCTCTTCGACGAAACGGCCCGCGTAGAGGCAGAAATGCGCCCATTTGGGCAGAAGGTCCTGCAGGGTTTGCGGAATGTCGGCGGGCAGGGCGGGCATGCTATACCGAGACTTCCAGCTCCTCAATGAACTGGTCGAGATATTCGATCATGTGCCGGCGCTGGGGGGAAGTGGCGTAGGACACGCAGGAACAGCGGATCTTGTTGCGCGCGCGGACGAGCAATTCCATGCGCAGACTATTCCGGTCGGGAGATTCCACGGCCTCCAGAGCCATGAAGTAGGGGCCGCATTCGGCAAGGTGCTCCTTTTGTTCGGGCTGAAGCAGGTCCTCGGGCAGGGGCAGATAGTAGATGCCCTCGATGGAGCCGCTCAAACCGAGTTCGTCAAAGGCGTTGATGACGGTTTGGTAATCCTTGTCGGTCAGGTCGTCTACAAGATAGGTGCGCATTATTGTTCCTTTTTCGATACTTCGATGTACTGCTCGATGTCCTCGGGCGCGCAGGTGGCCGACTTGCGGTCCAGATGCGCGTTTTTCGGCACGGATTCCTCGTCCAGGTTGAATATGCGCCGGGCCAGGTCGATGAATCGTTCGGCGGACCCTTCTTCCTGAGTGCGCCGCTTGAGGAAACAGATGGGCTCGTGCAGGGATTTGTGAGCGATGGACAGGACCAGCCGTTCCAGGGCGTTGTGGGTCCGCTCGTCCACCGGGCCGATCTTTTTGAGCGTCTTGGCCAACTCGCGCATGGCCACATCCTCGGATTTGCCGACCAAATCCACAATGGTCGGCTGAATATTCAGGGAATTAAGCCAGTTGCCAAATGTTTCGGTCTCAAGATCTACCACGGCTCGGGCCTTGGTGGCTTCGCCCTGGCGCTGGGCCATGTTCTCGTCCACCACTTCCTTGAGGTCGTCGATGTCGTAGAGATAGACGTTGTCCAGGGCGTTGACGTCCGGGTCGATGTCGCGCGGCACGGCGATGTCGATGAAGAACATGGGCTTGTTCTTGCGTTTGCGCAGCACGGCCTTGACGTCCTTGGCCTTGATCACGGCCACGGGCGATCCGGTGGAGGAAATGACGATATCCACCTCGTGCAGCCGGTCCGGCATGGCTTCGATCTGGATCGGTTCGCCACCCAGGCTCTCGGCCAGCTCCTTGGCCCGGGACAGGGTCCGGTTGGCGATGATGATCTCTTTGACGCCGTTGCGGAGCAGGTGCGTGGCGGCCAGTTCGGCCATCTCGCCCGCACCGACAAGCATAGCCCTGGTGGGCTTGAGGTCGCCGAAGATCTTACGCGCCAGTTCCACGGCGGCGTAACTGATGGACACCGCGCTGGAGGCGATGGCCGTCTCGGTGCGGATACGCTTGGCCACGGAAAAAGACTTGTGCAGCAGGCGGTTGACGATGGTCTTGGCCGTGCCCTTGTCCACGGCGGAACGGTAGGCGTCCTTGAGCTGGCCGAGAATCTGCGGCTCGCCCATGACCATGGAGTCCAAGGACGAGGCCACGGAGAAAATGTGCCGGACCGCTTCCAAGTCCGCGTACCGGTAGATATTCTCCGTGAGCAATTCGACGGAGCCGCCGCAGGCCATGGCCCAATACTCGGCAACGGCGTCCATGACCGCGGGCACGGGAATCTTCTTGGCCACGGCCACGATTTCCACCCGGTTGCAGGTGGACAGCGCCAGACATTCCTGCACGGGACAGTGGGCCATGAGGCCCTGTTCGAAATTCTCGATGTCGGTCAGGGCGAATTTTTCGCGCACATCCACGCCCGCAGTGCGGTGGTTGAGACCTATGAGGATTATCTGCTTGTTCATGGCATGGCCTTGAAGGTGATGGTGTGGTGAATGAGGGAAACGCACATCCCGGCAAAGACCCAAAGGGCCAGGATGGCGGGCTTGCGTCCACGCCAGCCGAGCACCACACGCTGGTGGAAGAGAAAGGCGAAGAGGAACCAGACCGCCAGGGAGCCGATCTTCATGATATCCCAGGCGAACGGCTTGAACGGCGCGATCAGGTACCAACTGAAGGTGGAAAAGAGGCCCAGGGTGTAGAGCGGGAAGCCGATAAGCACGGCCCAACGATTGACTGTGTCGAACTTGTCCAGGGACGGAATGCTCTGCCCCATGGCCTTCAGCCCTTCCTTGGTCTTGAGCTTGCGGTTGTAGTAGAGAAAGGCCACTCCCGCGCCAAAGGCCATGATCAGCGCGCCCAGCGTCAGGACCAGGGAGCCGATGTGCAGGCCGAAGAACAGGGCGGTCAACTGTGGGGGCATGATCACTCGAATACCGCCCAGGGCCAGGGAAGCCACGAAGAGCAGCAGGGCGAAGGGCAGGGCGGTGATGGCCAGGTATTCCAGGCGCAGCCGCCACCACAGGAAGAAATACAGGGCCAGGGCACACCAGCCGATGATGTTGAAATAAAAGGTGCCGCCGCTCAGGGCCGCAGGGTCACGGCTCAAGGTCAGTCCCAGGTCCACGGTGTTGAAGGTGAAGCCCAAGACGGCCAGCCAGATGGCGGTACGCTTGAGCCTGTCGTTTTCCGTGAACACGGAGGTCAGAAACAGCACGGTGCCGAGCGCGTAGAGCGCGATGATCACGATATGAAGCGTTTCAAACAAGCCCATCAAGCAACTCCGGGATGTTGTCGTGCAACGGTTCGGGCAACGATTCTTTAAGAATTTCCGTGGCCGCGTCAAGGTCGCGCGTTTTGAAGGCGTCGAGCAGGGCGGAGTTGACCAGGGTCCGGAAGACCATAGTATTATCGGCGGTGGTCGAGCCGAGGGAGAGCATGAGCGGTCGAATGCGTCCCATGGCAGCCAGGAGACCGGCGTACTCGTCACCGAAACTTTCCTGCAATTCCTTGCGAATGCGTTTGGCCATGGCCGGGCTGCGGCCCGCCGTGGAAATGGCCACGGTCAGGTCCCCGCGCTTGACCGTGGCGGGCACGATGAAGCTGCATTTCTCGGGCTGGTCCACGATGTTGCACAAAACGCCCCGGTCGCGGCACAGGTTGCTGATGCGCCAGTTGACGTCTTCGGACGAGGTGCAGGCGATGACCAGAAACTGGCCGTCCAGGTCGTCGTCCGCAAACTCGCGGCAAAGGAATCTCACATTGGGCAGCGCCAGGAGGGGAGCCATGTCCGGGTCCGCCTCGCGGGTATCGATGATGGTCACGCTACCGGCCCCGGAATCAATCAGGGACTGGATCTTGCGCTTGCCGACCTCGCCCGCGCCGACCACCAGACAACCCTTGTTTTCCAAGTTCACGAAGATGGGATAATATCGCATGGGTCTTGATAACCAATGCGCGCAAACAAGTAAAATGAGAAATTGCTCGGTTCTTGCAAGAATCACTGGAATTACGCTAGGGTTTTGACACGCGCGACACAACATGAAAAATTACCTCGTCATACAACTGGCCCGATTCGGGGACCTCATCCAGACCAAGCGGCTGTTGGCGACCCTTGCGGCCCGCCCGGAAAGCGCCGTCCACCTGTGCCTGGACGTCTCCCTGGCCCCCCTGGCGCGACTGGTCTATCCCGACGTCATCCTGCATCCGATCACGGCCCATGGCACGGGGCTGGATTCCCATGCGGCGGCGCTCAAGATGCTCGTGGACAACCGGCGCGCCTTTGCCGAATTGGCGGCCATCGACTTCACGTCCGTCTACAACCTCAATTTTTCCGGCCTGAACTTTCGCCTGGCCGCCCTGTTCGACCCGGAACGGGTGGCGGGGTACGCCTGGCGCAGCGGCCAGGAAATCACCGGCCCTTGGCCTGCCATGGCCATGCGCTGGTCCGGGTTCCGCCGACTGGGCATGAACCTGGTGGACTTCTGGGGCGCATACTGCCCGGACATGCTCCCGCCGAAACAGGTCAACCCCGAGGCGGCGCCCAAGGGCGGCGGCATCGGCGTAGTCCTGGCCGGACGCGAATCCCGGCGTTCCCTACCCGCGCCGTTGCTGGCCGGGATTACCGCCACCCTGGCCGGGGCGCGCAAGGCCCGGTCCATAACGCTTCTCGGCGGACTGGCCGAACGCGCGGCAGGGCAGGCCGTGTTCAAGGAATTGCCCGCGAACTTGCAATCCGCGACCCGGAACCTGGCCGGACAAACCGACTGGGCCCAGCTTGTGGAAACCGTCAACACCCTGGATTTGCTGATCACCCCGGACACCGGGACCATGCACCTGGCCGCCCACCTGGGCACGCCCGTGGCCGCTTTTTTCCTGTCCTCGGCATGGTGCTTCGAAACTGGCCCCTACGGGCTCGGCCACACGGTCTACCAGGCCGTGACCGATTGCCTGCCATGCCTGGAGACCGCGCCCTGCCCGGAAGACGTCAAATGCCTGGACGGCTTCGCGGCCCCGGGGTTCCGACGATTTCTGGTCACGGGCAAGACCGAGCACGCCCCGGAAGGCGTCCTGGCCCTACGTTCGGAATTCGACGATCTGGGCCAGACCTATGCGCCCTTTGCCGGAATCGATACGGACGCACGGCAAAGGGCCGTGCTACGTAATTTCCTTTTGCACCATCTGCGCGGCGGACAACCGCGCTTCGATGAAATGGAATCGGCCTTTGCCCGCCAACTGTACCGGGAAAAGGACTGGATGACCGCGGACAAGCCCTGCAAGGCACAAGGATAGCTTTCATGAACACGTTGCGTATTCTCGTCATCCTGCCGCTGTATGGCGGCTCCCTGCCCATCGGCCGGTACGCGGCCTCGGCCCTGCGCCAGGAAGGGCATCTGACCGAGGTTTTCGAGGCCCCGGAGTTCTACTCGGCCTACAACGCCCTGAACGACCTCAAGGTGACCACGGATCGATTGGATTATTTACAGAATTCCTTTCTGAACGTGATCGCCCAATCCATCCTGGCCAAGGTTGAAACCTTCGAACCGGACCTGGTTTTGGCCATGGCCCAGGCCCCGTTGACCCAACAGGCCCTGAAGCGGCTCAGACGCGATGGAGTGACCACGGCCATGTGGTTTGTGGAGGATCACGACCTGTTCACCTATTGGAAAGCATTCGCGCCCCTGTACGATGTCTTTGCCGTGATCCAGAAAGGAACGTTTTTCGAAAATCTTGAGGCCATCGGCCAGTCCAATGCCCTATATCTCCCCTTGGCCGCCCAGCCCGACTTCCACAAGCCCGTAGAGTTGAGCTCGGTGGAACGGCGCAAGTTCGGCTCCGAGATTTCGTTCATGGGCGCGGGTTACCCCAACCGACGCAAGGCCTTCCGAGAGCTGATCAATTCCGATTTCAAGATATGGGGCACGGAGTGGGAAGGCGACCACGTGCTGGAACCACTGGTCCAACTCAAGGGAGCACGCGTAACTCCTGAAGAATGCGTGAAAATATTCAACGCCACCAAGATCAATCTCAATCTCCATTCCTCGATCCAGGCCGACGAGTTGGTCACCTTGGGCGACTTCGTCAACCCGCGCACCTTCGAGTTGGCCGCCTGCGGGGCGTTCCAGTTGGTGGACCGACGCGGCCTCATGGGCGAAGCCTTTGCGGAAGATGAATTGGCGACCTTTGCATCCATGGAGGAGCTTGTCGAAAAAATCGCGTATTTCTCCTCGCGCACCGAGGAACGGCAAGCCTTCGCCGACCGGGCGCGGGCGCGGGTGCTTGCCGACCACACCTATGCGCAACGCATGCGCACGCTCCTTGCGTTCACCGCCGAACGCATCCCTGGCTGGCCCAAACGGCACGAAGACTCCCCGATCTTTGCCGAGGATTATCCGGCGGAACTTCAGGCGGACATCCATGCCCTCCTGGGTCGGCTCGGCCTGCCTGGGGACGTGTCCTTCGAAGACCTGGTCTGGGCGGTCCGGCAGCAGCGGGGCAGGCTGGATGACCTGGACACGGCCGTTCTCTTCTTGGATGAATGGCGGAAACTATATCGCAAACAAGCTTGAGGAAGTTCAAGCTCTCCATGAAGGAAAAGCCGGGTGAATTTCCAACCCGGCTTTTTATTTGAAAAAACTATCGTTGTTTCTTGAACTGACGCAACCATGCGTTGAGCCGGGATTCCTCGCCCTGATCCTTGGCATGGTAAAACTTGCGTCCCGTCAGTTCGCTCGGCAGGTAGTCCTGGTCCGCCCAGCCCCGGGGGAAATTATGCGGGTAGAGATAGCCCCGGCCATACCCCCATTCGCGTTGCAGGGAGCTGGTGGCGTTGCGCAGGTGCAGCGGTACCGGCTTGGGACCGTTCTCGCGGACCTCCTTCTGGGCCGTGCGATAGGCAGCATAGGTGGAATTGCTTTTGGGGGCCAGGGCGAGATACACGGCGGTCTGGGCCATGGGGATGAACCCCTCGGGCATGCCGATGGCCTCCACGGCCTGATGACAAGCCATGGCCTGATTCAGGGCGAAGGGATCACCGAGCCCTATGTCCTCCGAGGCCGAGATGATCAGCCGTCGGGTAATGAAGCGCGGGTCCTCGCCGCTTTCCAAAAGGCAGGCCAGGTAGTAGAGGGCCGCATCCGGGTCCGACCCCCGGATGGATTTGATCATGGCGGAGACCAGCTCATAATGCGAATCCCCGTCGCGATCTCCCCGGACTACGATTTCCGGAAGGGATTCGCGCAAGCATTCCGGGCAGCGCTTCTCCTTGGGCAATTCGGCAGTGTATTCCAATAAATTCAACAAAGTCCGTGCATCACCACCGGCCATGGCCGCGAGCATTCGGTGGCTTTCCTCCTCCAGTTCCACGCCGAGTTCCTTGGCGCCGCGATGGGATACGCCCATCAGCTCCTCGCGGCTGAGTTGGCGTAACCGCAGAACATGCAACCGGGACAGGAGTTGCCGGGTGACGCTGAAAGAGGGATTCTCCGTGGTGGTGGCCAGCAGGATGATCTCGCCGCTTTCCAGGATGGGCAGGAAAAAGTCCTGTTGAGCCTTGGAAAAACGATGCAGCTCGTCAAGAATGAGAACTTCCTGGCCGGGCAGGAGCTTGCGCAGAGCGGCGAGGCCCGCCTCGGGCGCGCTGACGCGCAGGTACTTTTTGCCCGTCAACTGGGCCAGCAGCAAGGCCAGGGTGGACTTGCCGCAGCCCGGCGGGCCGAAAAGCAGAAGACTGGGCATACGCTTGGACTGGGCAAAGGCCTCGATCCGGTTGCGGATGTGCCCTTGGCCCACGAAATCGTCCATGGTAACGGGACGAATTCTGTCGGCAAGCGGTTGGCTTTCTTCAATTTCAAGTTTCATGACTGATCCTGTGCGCCAAACATGGCGAGACTCAAGCAATACACGGCGGCGGTCTCCCAGCGCAGAATGGAGGGGCCGAGGGTCACCGGAACGAACCCGGCCTTGAGCAGCTTGTCCGCTTCCATGGCATCAAAGCCGCCTTCGGGCCCGATTACTACAAGAGTGTCCCCCTTGGAAAGCATGTCGGGCGAAAGGGAGGTTGTGGCCGTTTCGGCCTCCCAAGCCAGATAACGACGGTCAAATTTCCCGGCCAGGGAAACGAGCCCGTCCACGCCGCCGGAAACGGTGTCCAACGAAGGTAGTCGGACGGCCCCGCATTGCTTGGCCGCCTGGACGAACTTTTCGGTCCAGGTCGATTTGGGATCGTCGGGGAGGGCTCCCTGGCTGCGCACGGCCTGCCAGAAGAGGATTCCGCGCCCCTGCAACTCCACGGTTTTTTCGAGAAGATAATCCCGCCGCTTGGACTTGCCCCAACCAATGGCCAGGGTCAGGCCGCCTTCGGGTTCCCGGTGTTCCGCCAATTCCACGGCTACAAGATCCGCCCGGTTCCGGGCGATGGCGCGCACCGTGAACAGCCCATCGCGCCCCTGCCCGTCGAAGAGCCGGACAGTCTGCGCCGTCTCCGTGCGCAGGATAGTGCCCATGTGCCGAGCCTCGGGACCGCTTAGAACGACATCGTCGCCGATGGCGGCGGGCCATTGTTCCGGGGGCAGAAAAAAAGTGTTCAATCGCGCCATGGGCAAATCCGAAAAAAAAGGCCGGAGGCGAGCCCCCGGCCTTTGGAGCTAAAGTTCGTTCGCTATGAGATCATCATACGTTTCCCGCTTACGGGCGACAATGACCTTGTCGCCGTCCACGAGCAGTTCACAGGCCCGGGGCCTGGAATTATAGTTGGAGGACATGGTGAAGCCGTAGGCCCCGGCGGAATAAACAACCAGCCGCTCGCCCCGCTTGACTTCGGGCAACTCCCGGTCGCGGGCCAGGAAGTCCCCGGATTCGCAGATGGGGCCGACCACATCGACGACCTTGGACTCGCGACCCTGGGGCTCCACCTCGGCGATGCGGTGGTAGGAACCATACAGACTCGGGCGGATCAGGTCATTCATGGCCGCGTCCACAATGAGAAAGTTCTTGGTCGGATTGGACTTGGTGTAGACCACCTCGGTGACCAGGATACCCGCGTTGCCCGCGATGACCCGGCCCGGCTCCAGGATAACCTTCAACGGCAGGCCTCGGAGCTTCTCGCTCAATGCCTTTCCGAATTCGGCGGGGTGGGGCGGTTCCTCCTCGTTGTAGGGAATACCCAGGCCGCCGCCCAAGTCCAGGTACCGAATCTCGATGCCCAGGTCCCTGAGCTTGGCGTAGAAGGCCAGGAGCTTATCCAGGGCTTCGAGGAACGGGTCGAGGCTGGTCAACTGGGAACCGATGTGGCAGTCCATGCCAACGGGCTTGACGTGCTGGAGCTCGGCGGCCCGCTTGTAGGCCTCCAGGGACAGATCGATGTCCAGGCCGAATTTGTTCTTCTGCATGCCTGTGGAAATGTACGGGTGGGTCTGGGGGTCCACGTCCGGATTGATGCGGAAGCCGACGCACGCGGTGGTGCCCATTTCCCCGGCCACCTGGTCGATGCGTTCCAGCTCGGCCAGAGACTCCACGTTAAACATGAGGATGCGCGCTTCCAGGGCCTCGCGGATCTCGGAATCCCGCTTGCCCACGCCGGAATAGACGATGCGACTCGGGTCCACACCCGCGTGCAGGGCACGGTAGAGTTCGCCGCCGGAAACGATGTCCATGCCCGCGCCTTCCCGGGCCAGCATCTTGAGCACGGCCAGATTGGAGTTGGCCTTGACCGAAAAGCAGGTCAGATGGTCCACGGTGTCGAAGGCGGAGTCAAAGGCGTGAAAATGCCGCTTGAAGGTCGCTGCGGAGTAGATATAGAGTGGGGTGCCATATTGCTTGGCCAAGTCGGCGACGTTCACCTCTTCGGCAAACAATACGCCGTCCCGATGTTGAAAATGATGCATGTTATTCGATCTCCTGATAAAGATGTATGGGGATCAATACGCCGTCTGAAACGATATCATCCAATACTTTTCCGATATAAAACGGATCACGCGGCTCAAGGCTCGGCCATGTACACGTCGGTGTACTGCAGGCCCATGGTCGGGATCTCGCTCTTGCCGGACACTTTAAAGCGGTATTCCACACCCGGCTCAAGACCGCAAATGCTCAATTTCAGGATATTGCCCGCGAGATCGAACCCTTCCTGACCGCGGGTGAAATGTTGTGCCTTGCGCGGCACGAACGGGCAACCGGCGCACCCCTGGCCCTCGCCGTCGCCCACGGCTTCATAGAGCACGCTGGCCCGCCACAGGCGGTCCACCGAGCCGTTCACAGCCACTTGCAGGACCAGGCAATCATCAACGCGCTCACCGTCCATGAGTTTCAGGGTAAAACGATTCTCGCTTCGAGAGGCCTCGGGCCATTGTTTGTGGCCCAACGCACACCCGGCCAGCAGGCTCAGGCAGAGGAGCAGGGCGGTGGTGGAGACGACGGTTTTGCGCATGGCTCAGTCCTTGATCATGTCCTTCCATTGATTGAGGAGCATCAGCGCCTGAATGGGCGTCATGCCGTCCACATCCAGGTCCGTAAGTTGAGTGATTATCGGATGCTCGCACAGCTCGCGGTCCACTTTGATGGGCGGCGCGCCGAAGCCGGGCAGCAGGGTCTGGGACGCCCGGTCCACGGCCCCTTTTGCCTGGTTATCCTGCGATTTTTCTTCCAATTCCGCAAGGATTTCCCGGGCACGCTCCACCACTGGGCGGGGCACACCGGCCAACCGCGCCACTTCGATGCCGTAGCTGCGATCGGCCGGACCGGGGACAAGCCTGCGTAAAAAAACGATATCCCCTTTCCACTCCTTGACCGCGATATTCAGATTGCGCAACCCCTCGATCTTGCCTTCCAGGGAGGTCAGTTCGTGGTAGTGGGTGGCAAACAGCGTGCGCACCGAACCGCCCGCGCGGGTGGACAACTCCTCGACCACGGCCCAGGCCAGCGACAGGCCGTCATAGGTGCTGGTGCCGCGCCCGATCTCGTCAAGAATAACCAGGCTGCGCTTGGTGGCCTGGCGAAGAATGCGGGCGGTTTCGGTCATTTCGACCATGAAGGTGGAATGCCCCTGGGCCAGGTTGTCCGAGGCCCCTACCCTGGAAAAAACGCGATCCGCCAGACCGATACGCGCGCTGCGGGCTGGGACGAAGGAGCCGATTTGGGCCATGATGGCCATTATGGCCACCTGTCGGAGCACCGTGGACTTGCCCGCCATGTTCGGGCCGGTGATGAGCAGGATACGACGGGACTGATCCATGCGCAGATCGCCGGGAATATAGTTGGCCGCGCCCATGGCCGCCTCGACCACGGGATGACGGCCCTGCTCGATCTCGATTTCAAGGCCGTCGTGCAGGGTGGGGCGGGTCCACTCGTTGACCCGAGCGGCTTCGGCCAATCCCTGCCAATAATCCAGGGAAGCTATCACGTCGGCCATGAACAGGAACCGCGACCGGGCACGGGCCAGCTGTTCCCGCAATTCCTGAAAAAGTTTATATTCCAAGCTCTTGCGCTCTTCGGACGCGGAAATGATCCGGTCTTCCAACTCCTTGAGCTCGGGCGTGATGTAGCGTTCGCTGTTAACGAGCGTCTGGCGGCGTATGAAATGCTCCGGAACTTGTCCCTTGTAGGCCTTGGAGACTTCGAAATAATACCCGAAGACCTTGTTGAAGCCGAGCTTGAGCTTGGGGATGTCGTTTTTGGCCAACTCGGCCTGATGCAACGCCTTCAGTCGATCTTCGCCGTGCTCGTTAAGCTCGATGAGTTCGTCAAGTACCGGATCATACCCCTTGCGGAACAGGCCGCCGTCCGTGATCACGGGAGGAGGGCTGTCCAGCAGGGCCTTGTCAAGCAGAGCGCAAAGGTCATCCATAGCGTCCCACTTGGAGATGATGCGCTTCAGTTCGGGAGCCGCATCCAGATTTTCCTCGGCCAAAAGCGAGTCTATCCGGGGCAGCATGGACAGACTGCGGCGCAAGGCGATGAAATCCTTGGGGTTGGCCCGACCCAAGAAGATACGTGTGGACAACCGCTCAAGGTCGTAGATCGAATCCAAGGCATGGCGGACGTCGCCGCGCAAGCGATCGCGTTCAAACAGAAAGGCCACGCACTCCTGGGTCTTCTCAATGGGCGCCAAGTTACGCCAAGGCTGACGCAAGCGCGCCTCAAGCAGACGGCCGCCCATGGGCGTCATGGTCCGGTCCACGACCTGCCACAGGGTGCCAAGCCCGGCCCTGCCGTCAAGACGCCGAAAAATTTCAAGATTGCGCTCTGTTACCTCGTCCAGCAGGAGATGCTTGCCGAGATTGAGCGGCTTGAACTCGCCCAAGTGGCCAAATTGCCCCATCTGGGTCTGATCCAGATAGGTGAGCAGCGCCCCGCACGACCGGATCAGTTCGTCCTTGCCCGCCAGACCAAGGCTATCCAGATCGGCGGCGTGCTGGGCCTCCAGGATACGATTGCGCGCCCCGGCCAAGTCGAAGAAAACGCCGGGGGCCACGGATGTGACCTGGCCCGACAGGTCGCCAAATTGTGGCGGGACCTTGACGCCCTGGGGCAGGAGCAGTTCGCTTGGGTTGATCTTGACCATCCATTGCCACAGCTCGGGTTCCTTGCGGCTGAAAAGCCCGGACCATTGACCCGTGGAAAAGTCAAGCCAGGCGATGCCGCCCGCATCCTTGGCGCTGTCCCAGTAGAGTGCGCCAAGATAGTTATTGGCCTTGGACTTCAGGTTGGAGTCCTCGACCACGGTGCCGGGCGTGAGCACGCGGGTTACGTCGCGCTTGACCAACCCCTTGGCTTCCTTGGGATCTTCGACCTGATCACAGATGGCGATCTTGTAGCCTTTGTCGAGCAGCTGACTGAGGTACGGCTCTACCGAATGATGGGGCATGCCGCACATGGGAATGGGATTTTCGTCGTTGGGATTGCGGCTTGTCAGGGCGATCTGGACCGCCCGTGAGACGATCTCCGCATCCTCGAAAAAGAGTTCGTAGAAATCCCCCATACGGAAGAAAAGCAGGCAGCCTGGGTGTTCCTCCTTGAAACGGAGGTACTGCTCAAGCATGGGAGTCAGTTTTCTTTGTACCACGAGAACGTCGATATCGGATTATTCGGTGATGTCGGTCCGGAAGGCGATGGAATGCCAGCTATGACAGCGCGGGCAATTGAAGAAGAGCTGATCGCGCTTCAGGCCGCAGTGCCGGCAGAAGAACCGCCGCACCCGCCGGGCCCGGCCGATGAAAAAGGAAAGCTGTTCCTTGAAGAAGGGCGTCAGGGTCTGGTCCGCCCGGGACAGGTCGAAAAGTTCCAACCGGGCCTGCCAGAAGTCGGCGTCGAGCATGAGCGCCTTTTCGAACCAGGACCGGGCGTCGTCCGTGTTCTCCACGCGCAACAATAGCATGGCCCCGTAATAGAGCAGCAAAACGTCCGGCTCCTGGGTCTCGATGATGGGCACGACCACCTCGACGACTTTTTCGTCCGGACAGGTTCTGGACCACGCGGTCTCCTCGCCGAAGGCGTTGATCCGGGCCTTCTCAGCCTGGTTGAGCGCCAAAAGCAACCCTTCGAACAGGACGAAACGCAATTCCGGGGCTACCCGTTCCAGGGCTTGCGCCAGGACGTCGCCGATCTTGTTTGCATTGCCAGCCTTGTAGGCCTGTTTCATCTGCTCCAGCCATGCCTCCACCGCGCCGGGATAGGCCCGGATGGCGTGGCGCAGG
Source organism: Desulfovibrio sp. Huiquan2017 (assembly GCF_017351175.1). Taxonomy (NCBI): domain Bacteria; kingdom Pseudomonadati; phylum Thermodesulfobacteriota; class Desulfovibrionia; order Desulfovibrionales; family Desulfovibrionaceae; genus Desulfovibrio; species Desulfovibrio sp. Huiquan2017. The sequence goes on from NZ_JAFMPN010000014.1 coordinate 76,324, forward strand.
GCTCTGTTTCCCTGGGAGGCATTGCCTTCGACGAAACAATCCCTGGCCAGCCGGACCAGGAAATGCGCCTGAGGCAAAGGCAGGTCGAGTTGCCCATAGGACTCGGCGGCTTTTTCGAAGTCGCCGCGTTCGGCCGTGAGCCGGGCCATTTCCCTATGGATGGAAATGGGGTCCTGTCCCAGGGAGCGGGCCTCGTGGAAGGCCTTTTCCGCCCGGTCCAGAAAGCCTGCCCGGCGGAAGTCCCGGCCCAGTTCGAACCAGGCGCGGGCCTTGAACTCACGGTCCAGGCCCGGCCTGACGATAAGGCTGTTTCTGATCTGAATGGCGCGTTCGATCTCGCCCTGGGATCGGTAGAGGCTGCCGAGCGCGAGGTAAATTTCAACCGCTTCCGGGTCATTCTGGACGACCTTGCTGAGTTCCTCGATGGCCGCGCGGGTATCCTGCACGGGCAAAGACTCGCCGTTGTTCACGGCGCTGGCTTTGTCGCGAAGGGAGCTCGGCGTCTTTTTGCGGTTGAATATGTTCCAGCCCATGACGATTCCTAGGCGTTATCCTCTTCCTTGGTCTCGGGAGAGACGTAGGAGGGCTCTTCGCTGATGGGCAGATTGCGCAGGGAATTGAGTTCCTGTTCCAGGCTGGCCATGCGGGTGCGGCATTCCTTGAGCTTGGCGGCACCACGGAACTTGTCGATGGCGAAATAGATCATGGTCAGCAGGGAGCCGGCCACGAACGCGGCCAGGATCAGGACGCCGAAGGGCAGGGGGATGGAGTGCAGAGTGGCCACGTAGGGAATATCGAGGACCAGCGTCAGTCCCTGAAGCAGAACGTCGTTGTTCTGGCTGAAGAACAAAATTGAAAAGACGAAAAGTGCCAACAGAAACAGGACCTTGATAAAACGCATGCGGTTCTCCTTACGCTATTGCATCGAACAGCGGCTTGAGGCGGCTGTAGGTTGAATTCAGGTGTTCGGGGATGACCGTGGTCTCGCCGAAGACGGCCATAAACGAGGCGTCCCCGTTCCAGCGGGGGACAATCTGAAAATGCATGTGTTGGGCAATGCCGGAACCGGCCGCCTCGCCCAGGTTGAGGCCCATGTTGACGCCCTGCGGATGGAAGGCGCTTTCCAGCACCTCGATGGAACGCCGGATCCACAGCATGCAGTCGTTGGCCTCCGCCACCGTCAGGTCCGTCAGATGGGCCACATGGCGGTAAGGGGTGACCATGAGGTGCCCGTTGTTGTACGGGAATTTGTTCATGATCACGAAACAATGTTCGCCCCGGGCGAGGATATACCGTTCCCCGTCCTCGTCCGTACCTTCCGGGATGCAGAAAACGCATTCCTCGGGCTTGGGGCCGAGTATATAATCAAGACGCCACGGCGCCCACAAAACATCCATGATCCACTTCCGTCAGATTTTCAAACCGGTTGCGACTCGTTCCCGACCCTTTGTCCGAAACAGCCGTAGGCTAACCAACATCTTGAATTTCTACACGGCTTGTCTGCCGAGGGCAAGTGGGGAAAGCGTTTAGTCTCCGCTCTCGTCCTCAAGTTTCGCCGTCAGTTCCTTATTCAATTTTTTCGCCAGATTCAATTGCTCATGTCGGGTTTCGGCGCGGCCGTCTATCTTGGCCGTCATCAGCCGATCCAGGATGATCGTGTAGAGAGGCCCCGGCTCAATGCCGATATTCTTGAGATCCTTACCGTTTACTTCGATGGCGATATATTGCAGCCGGGCGAGATATTGGGAAATATTTCGCCGGATATACTCCTTGCGACTGCGCGCCATGAGAAACAGGATGCCCTCCACCGGAATGGGATGGAGTATCTTGTACAACCGGCTCAGGCGCGAACGGCCTTCCTTCCAGCCCATGAGCTTCATGAGGGCTTCGCCGATCATGTCACGCAACTGGAAGAAGTCACGCTCCTCTTTCTTGGTGAAATGCAGCCGCGTGGTCACCTGCTCGATTTGGTCCCGCTTGATGCCCATGGTCATGCCCAGGATGTAAAGCTTCCAGGGAACGACCTCGGGGCCCAGGTAGAGGAGCTTGTACCAGTTATGGACCTTGACCAGCTCAGTCAGGATCTGGATGCGCTCCTTGTCCAGGGAGAGCAGGGGGTGGATGGCCTCCATGATGCCCAGCTCCTGCATGCGCAGCAGGCAGGCCAGGGGGTCTTCTTCATTCGTGATCAGTTGCAGTTCGTGCATGACCCGGGTCCCGGACAGCTTGCTGAAGAGCTTGAGATTGAGCGCATTCTTGATCAACCGCATGGTCTGGCCGCCAATCTGGAAACCAAAGCGTTTCTCGAAACGGATGGCCCGGAGGATACGGGTGGGGTCTTCCACGAAGCTCAGGGAATGGAGCACGCGGATGGTCCGGTTGCGAATGTCCCGCTCGGCCCCGAAAAAATCCACCAACTGGCCGAAGCGCCCGGGATTGATGCGCAGGGCCAAGGCGTTGACCGTGAAATCACGCCGGTACAGGTCCATTTTGATGGAGGAAAGCTCCACCGTAGGCAGGGCGGCGGGATATTCATAGTATTCCAACCGGGCCGTGGCCACGTCCACGCGCTGGCCGTCGTCAAGGATGACCACGGCGGTCTTGAACTTGGAATGCGCCTTGATCCGGCCGCCGAGATTGGCCGCGAACCGCCGGGCGAAGGCGATGCCGTCGCCTTCGACCACCAGGTCCAGGTCCAGATTGGGCCGACCGAGCAGAATATCGCGCACGAAACCGCCTACGGCATAGACTTCCCACCCCATATCCGCGCCCAGTTCACCCGCCTCCTTAAGCAAATCCAGCATGCGCTGGGGCAGCCGGTTTTTGACCTGGGAGGCGATGTTCCGCTCCCGGCGGTGGTCCGGCATCAGAGAGTCGGGAATGCGGGCCGGCTCCTCGATGAGCATGTTGGTCAGGTCCGTACGGGTGATGACCCCGACCAGTTCGCCGTTCTCCACAACGGGGAGCATACGCTGGCGGTTGCTCAAAATGATTTCCATGACCCGGTAGAGATCGGTCTTGGACTCCACGGTCTCGAAGGCCCTGGTCATGTATTCGGACAACCCTACGTCGCCCAGGTGGTGGGAAAGGGCCTTGTCCGCGATTTTATGGCCGATGATGCCGATGCACTGCATGGTACCCCTGGCCACTACGGGCACGTCCTTGAGTCCGTAACGGGTCATCAACTCCACGGCGTCGGCCATGGTCTTGTCGCCCTCGATGACCACGGGCGGGCGGGACATGAGGGAATCCACCACGATCTGCGGGTTGATCTGGGAGTAGAACAGAGCGAACAAGTCGTCGCGCAGTTCGGCCAGAGTGCGGTCCTTGACCGTGGCCGAGGCAGCGGCGTCGTGCCCGCCGCCGCCCAGGGAGGCGCAGATGCGACCCACGTTGACGTCCGGGCTCTTTGACCGGGCCACCAGATGGATGCGGTCGGCCATGCGGCCCATGGCGAAGACCACCTTGATCTTTTCCATGTCCATAAGCTTGTGGACCAGCAAGGCAAAGTCCGGCACAAACTTGTCCGTGGACATCTCGGTAACGACCACGTCCACGCCGTGTATGTCGTAGTTCTTGGCGTTCTTGAACAATTCGCCAAGGTAGGTGACCTGTTCGGCGGACAACTCATGGGACAGCAAATCGGAGATGACCTCGATGTCCATGCCCTGGGACTTGAGCCAGCCGGCGGCTTCGAAATCCTGCGGGGTGGTGGTATTGAAGCCGAAGGAGCCGGTGTCCTCGTAGATGCCGATGCCGAGCAAGGTGGCCTCTTCGGTATTCAAGGCCAGCCCCCGTTCCCGGATCTCGGCCACGATGATGGCCGTGGTGGAGCCCCAGTCCCGGACGACACTCTTCTCGGCGGGCAGATCGTCTTCGCTGTCCGGATGGTGGTCGTAGAGATGGATGCGCAGCCCCTCGTTATCCAGTAACGGACGCACATGAGGAATGCGCGAGCGCTGGCGGGTGTCCACGACCACCAAAAGCTCCACGGATTCCGGTTCGATGTCCTTGAACGCCTTGAAGTTGAAGAGGTAGGTGGTGCTCTCGATGAAGAAATTGCGCAGGTTGGATTCCTGGCTGCCCGGGAAGATGAGCACCGCGCCGGGGTAGAGCTTGCTGGCCGCGACCATGGCGGCCAGGGCGTCGAAGTCCGCGTTGGCGTGGGCCGTGATCACGATCGGGGCCTGTATCTTTTCCGGTTTATTTTTCATTTCATATTCTGCGTTGTTACGGTGATCACATGGTTGATCGCGGATGGAACTTCCGGTGCAGGGCCTTGAGCCGGTTGGCCTCGACATGGGTATATATCTCGGTGGCGCTGATGTCCGCATGTCCCAGAAGTATTTGCACGGTGCGCAGGTCCGCGCCTCCTTCGAGAAGATGGGTGGCGAAAGAGTGACGGAAGGTGTGCGGCGAGATGGACCGTTTGATGCCCGCCGCTTCGGCGTATTTCTTGATCAGCTTCCACACGCCCTGGCGGGTCAGCCCCTTGCCCGAACGGTTCAGGAACATGTATTCCTCGCGCGGCTTGAACCCGGGCCGGGTGAATTCCAGGTAGCGGTTGAGATAGTCCTGGGCCGTGTAATGGATGGGAATAAGCCGGTCCTTGGCACCCTTGCCAAAGACCTTGAGCATGCCCACCTGAGGATCGTAGTCCAGAACCTTCATACCGATGAGTTCGGATACCCGCAGACCCGCCGCGTAGAGCAGCTCCAGCATAACCTTGTCCCGCATGCCGAGCGGCGTGGACGTGTCGGGCAAGGCGAGAACGCGCGCAACCTCCTCGCGGCTGAGAAATTCCGGCAACTTGCGCGGCAGCTTGGGGTTTTCGAGGAGCTGGCCGGGGTCCTCCTTGTACCATTTCTCCCCCACGGCGAAGGCGAAGAACCCACGCAGAGAGGAGAGGTGCCGGGCCAGGGAGCGGCTCTTCAACCCCCGGGCCCGGAGATGGGTCAAATAGAGGAACAGGGTCCTGTCGGTCAGATCCTTGATGTCGAAGGACCGGTCTTCCAGGAAGGCGAGCAGGGACCCGAGGTCGTTGGCGTAGCCGGTCAGGCTGTTCTCGGACAACCCCTTTTCGATCAGCAGGTGCTCAAGATACCTGTCCACCCACGGATGGCTGTACTCATTGATGTTCTTTTCTTTGTCTGGACGCGCCATGATCACTGCCGGACCGTTTTGATACTATTAAAGTATTGGATGATATCCACGGGAAAAGGGTATCTGCCGCACTGTATGGAAACCAAGCACGGCCGCCAACATCCTTGCTACCAAGGTGAGGGTCAAAGCGCAATGGTTCGCATTGACACAGGGTCATGCCCCCATTATGAAAGTGCTTCAATATCGGATTGCAAGGAGAAATCATACATGTCTGAATTCAAGTTGGCCAATCGCCTCTCGGCATTGCCTCCGTATCTGTTCGCCGCCATCGACAAGGCCAAGGCGGAAGTCGCCAAGAAGGGCATGGATATTATCAGCCTGGGCATCGGCGACCCCGACCTGCCCACCCCGGAATTTATCATCGAGGCCCTGTACGAGAGCGCCAGGAAGCCCAAGAATCACCGGTACCCTGATTATATCGGCATGCTGACCTATCGTCAGGCCGTGGCCGACTGGTACAAGCAGCGGTTCAACGTGGACCTCGATCCCGAGACCGAGATCGTCAGCCTGATCGGCTCCAAGGAAGGCATCGCCCATTTCCCGCTGGCCTACGTCAATCCCGGCGACACGGTCCTGGTGGCCACTCCCAACTACCCGGTCTACGGTGTGGCCACCGAGTTCGCCGGCGGCAGGGTGGAATATCTGCCCCTGATCGAGGAAAACGACTTCCTCGTGGATCTGGACGCCATCTCCGACGAGACCTGGGCCAAGGCCAAGATGATCTTCGTCTGCTACCCGAACAACCCGACCGCGGCCACGGCGACCAAGCCTTTCTACGAGAAACTCATCGAGAAGGCCAAGGAATTCAACGTAATCGTCGTTTCGGACGCGGCCTACACCGAAATTTACTACGATCCCGACAACAAGCCCCTCTCCATTCTGGAGTGCGAGGGTGCCAAGGACGTCTGCATCGAATTCCATTCCCTGTCCAAGACCTACAACATGACTGGCTGGCGCATCGGCATGGCCGTGGGCAACAAGAGTCTCGTCGCGGGCCTGGGCAAGATCAAGGAAAACGTGGACTCCGGCATCTTCCAAGCCGTGCAGGAAGCGGGCATCGCCGCCCTGCGGCAGGGGGAACCCTTTGCCGAGAGCTTCCGGGCCATCTACAAGGAGCGCCGGGACGTGGTCAGCGCCGCCCTGACGAAGATCGGCATCAAGCACCGTGTGCCGGATGCTTCCTTCTACCTGTGGTGCAACGTGCCGGAAGGGCACAAGTCCGCCGAGTTCGTGACCAACGTGCTCATGAAGACCGGCGTCGTCCTGACTCCCGGCAACGGTTTCGGCACGCCCGGGGAAGGGTACTTTCGCATTTCCCTGACCGTGAACAATGACAAACTCGAGGAGGCCGTATCCAGAATTTCGAAACTGTGATCTGCTACGTGAGCCTCGGCTCCAACGTGGGAGACACCGAAGACAATCTTCAGGAGGCCCTGATCCTGCTTGAAGACTACGGCGACGACATCCGTCTGAGGAAGGTCTCGGAATATTACGAAACCGAGCCCCAGGGGGAGGTCAAGGATCAGCCGTGGTTCCTCAACCAGGTGGTCGAGCTTGAAATCGACGCCGAGATTTGGTCGCCGGCGGGATTTTTGTCCACGTGCACGGCCATTGAAGCCAAGATGGGGCGCACTCGCGCCGTGCCCGGCGGCCCCAGGCCGTTGGACATGGACATCATCGCCTGGGGCGATACCGTCATGGACATGGACTTCCTGACCCTGCCGCATCCACGCGCCAAGGACAGGGCGTTCGTGCTTGTGCCGCTCAAGGAGATAGCCCCGGATTACGTCTTTCCGGACGGGACCACCGTGGACGAGGCGCTTTCCGCCATCGAGTACCGGCAGGAAGGGCGCAAGATCTGGCAGGACTCCTAACCCAACCAACCAACGAGGCAACCCAATGCTGAAATTCCTGGTTATCGCCGCGGCCCTGTTTTTGGTCTACAAGCTCTTCATGGGCGACAAGCAAAAGAAAGACAAGCAAAAGGACAAGGCCTTCAAACAGAAGGTAGCCTCGGGCGAAATGGTCAAGGATCCGTCCTGTGGGACCTACGTGGACAAGGATGGCGACATCCGCGTCCGGGAAGGGGAGAAAGTCCACGTTTTCTGTTCCTATGAATGCCGAGACAAATACCTAAAGCGCATCGGCGCGGCAGCCCCGAAAAAAGAAGCAACGGCTTCCGGCGACGAAGAAGAATAGATCTCTCACCCAATCCGACAAGACAAAGGCCCGACTCCGGGCCTTTTTTTGTGCCCTCGTTTCGAGCGGAAGTTGTTTCCGATGCACGGACGAGTTCACATCACAACATTACACACAGTATTTACCCGGCAATCCGCCTGTAAGCATCGGTGGCCCTAGGGGACTTGGCGCCCTGAAGGAATTCTCCTCACTCTTCCTGCGGACCAACAGTTGGCAGGGGGACCAACCATGCCTCATGTCGAAAGGGTGCAAGTGCCTGCCTGCGGATGGGGGAAAATTATGCAGTCCGTCGCGCATGCTACGCCTGGCGAAAAGCCGGCTGAAGGACCCGGATTTGCGCTCGGTGTGAGTTCACGTTTCCGGGCGATGAAAACAGGTAGTCGACGAATTCAAGAAGCAATCGTGGCCACGTGCAGTTTGTACGACTGTAGCCACCTTCAAGAGCATGGTCAGGTCCGGGGACTGCCCAGACCTATGAAGAATTCCATTTCGAGGACCAAGGGGGCAGGCTTTTTTTGCGTCCTGGATTCAAGCGTGAGCCGTTTTCCGTCCCGAGGCGGGCTCGTCATCGCAAAACCCCATAAAACACGGCACAACGGATTTTCCGGCGAGCGGCCATCGGCAAGCCATCAATAGGCGACGATAGTTGTTAGCTACTTTGGCAACTTTAAGAAATTTATTTCACTCTTCCAGGCACTTATATATTTGTCTCATAATGTAAATTATGTAAACTTTTAACAAATAGGCACCAAAACAGAGCTGATCGTAACCGTTGAATTTTGCCCTTCCCAATTTGCGGCCCACGACTTGGCCCGCTGCACGGACCTGAGAAGAAACGCCCACACTGCCCATTGAGCATTTTGGGGACGGCTGGTAATGATGGCCCATCACAAACGGACAAAAAGGCGCTATGGCCGCATTCGAGGAACAATGACAGCACGCATCGCGTTTTCGCTTCTGACGGTCTTTCTGGTTCTGACCGGACTGAATCCCGCCCTGGCCGAGGAAAAGCAATCCTTTCAACAATGGCTTGAGCACTACCGCGCCTGGGACCGCCTGGAACAGGAATATTCCCAGGAATCCGCCGCCGACACCCCCGAGGCGGTGCTCAAGCGCGCCCAGGTCTACCTGAATCTCAATTCTCCCGCCAAAGCACTTGAAATAGTTGAGATGACCCCGGCCTTCACCGGCAAGAACGAGGCGGATCGCCTTTGGATCGGGGGCCAGGCCCACCGCGGCCTGGGAGACCTGACCAAGGCCGTGCTCTGGTATACCCAGGCCACCAAGTTCCTGTCCGACGACGAGATCAAGGCCCGTTTCAAGGCAGAACCCGACCTGGCCGCCATCTGGCACGATGTCTGGCTCAAAATGTACTGGTCCTGGCTGGCCAACCATACCCTTTCCCGGGACTCGCAAAAAGAGGCCTTGGACGCGATCATGGCTGCGGGCCGCAAGGTTTGGGAAAACAATTTTTGGAACGGGGTCAATTCCCTCATGCAGCCCAATGCGCCGAAAGCGAAAGTTCCGGCCGCATCCCCAGCCGCCCCGGCTTCGCCCCTGGTCCAGCCCGCCGACACACAGTTGATCGCCCGCGCCATGGCCGCTGTTTCCCTGGAAAAATTCGAAGAGGCCTCGGGGTACGTGTCCGCATTGTCCAACGAGACGGTACGCGCCTTCTGGACCTCGGTCATGTCCTTCCTCAATAACGGCAACCCACCGAAAGATCTTGAAGTATTTCTTAAGGACAACTATCTCAAAGCCCACGCATTCTGGGCAGGCAACGTTCTTGCCCCCTATTCCAAGTCACGGACCGAATGGTTCCTGGGCAATCCGGATTCGGCGGCCTGGACCAAATTCCGCAACAATATCCTAACCATGACCCCTGAGGAAGCGGAAAAGGCCATCGACAACGAGCTCGGCTCCATGCTCATCTCCGAGCAGACCACGACCTTGCTGCGCAACTTCAAGCTTGCCCTGTCACTGTCCAACGGCAATCAGCAAGTCGCTGCAACAAGCTGGAATTCAATAGATAAAAAGACACTGCCCATCTGCTTGCGGCTGGCCGGAGTGTTGGCCTTCAAGGATGACTTGAACAAAGTGCTGCCCAATAATCCGGCCAAGGCCTTTGCCCTGTATCCGGTGTTGACCACTCTTTCCGGCGCGGCGGGCGTGGACGTCCATCCCGAGACCGAGGCCCCCTTCTGGACCACAGCCCCGGCCGACCGGCTGCAAGCCTTGTCCGAGGGGCAATATCCTCTGGACCGGCTGCTCCGCATGGCTTGGTGGCAACAACGTTTTGCGGCCGAGCCGTCCACCGATCTAGCCAAACGCGCCGCCTACCTCTTCGACGATTCGTCCTTCGGCATCCGCAGCCTGATCTTCCTGGCCGATGACGCGGTCAAGGCCAAGAACCTGCAACTCGGGGCCTTTTACCTGAACCGCATTGACGAACCCGCCCTGCCGCCCGAACTGCGCATGGCCTGGCTGGACATCAAGACCCGCCTGGAGCTGGATGCCGGACATCAGGGCAAGGCGCTGGAAACCTATCAGGAGATGACCAAGACCGGGGAGCCCATTCCGGTCATGACCCGGCTGCGCATGGCCCTGCTCTATCAGCAGCGCCGGGATTACGAGACCGCCCAAAAAGAACTGCTGGTCATGTGGGACCAGCGGGCGTCCATGACCACCGCCTTGCAGGCCGAGACCCTGTTCTGGCTCGGCGAGGGAGAACAGGCCATGCGCAACCCGGACAAGGCGCTGGATTATTACCTCAAACTCGCCTGGCAATATCCCCAGGAGAACATCTGGTGCCTGACCGCCATGTACCGCGCCTCTCTGATTTATGAAAAGCGGGGCAAATACGAAACCGCCAAACGGCTGCTCGGCACCGTGGTGCGCAATGCCTCCCGCAAGGAGCAACGCGTGGCCGCCCAGGCCCGCATCGACGCCATAGACAAAAAGATGGGCACGGAAAACGGCAAGGGGGAAAGCTCCCTGGCGTATCCCTTCTAGGCAATGAGCGCCCGATTCACAACGGAATCTGTCCGGCAGGGGGCCCTGCTCACCCTGCCGGTGGCCCTCAGCGTTTTTGTCTATGGGCTGGTCTATGGGCTGCTCACCCGCCAGGCCGGGCTGACCCTGGCGGAATCAGCACTGTCCAGCGGCCTGATTTTCGCCGGATCGTCCCAATTCGTGGTCCTGGATATGTGGTCGCATCCTCTGCCTATAACCACTCTTGTTTTCACTGCATTCATAGTCAACCTTCGCCAAGTGCTCATGGGCGCGTCCCTGGCGCCCTGGATGCGGGGACTGCCTCCGCGCACCACCCTCCCCTTGTTCTTCCTGCTGACCGACGAGAGTTGGGCCATGACCTACGGGGCCGTAAGCCGGGGGAAAGCGGACATGGGCTTCCTGCTGGGCAGCGGCCTGCTTATCTGGGCCGCCTGGATGGGAGCCACCGTTACCGGCAGGCTGGCCGGGGCCGCCATCCCAGATCCCGAAACCTGGGGGCTTGACTTCGCTTTCACCGCCGTTTTCATTTCCCTCTTGGCCGGGCTGTGGAAGGGCAAGGGCGACATCCCGCCTTGGCTCGTGGCCGCAGTGGCCGCCCTTGCGGCCCATCATTTCCTGCCCGGCAAATGGTATATCGTGATCGGCGGATTGGCCGGAAGCCTGACGGGTCTCTGGGGGAACAATGCGGACCGATAGCCTCGTCGCCATCCTCGCCATGGCCGCCGTGACCTATCTGACCCGGATAGGCGGGCCGTGGATGGTGCGCCTGGTCCAGGGCAACCGGCGGGTCGAGGCCTGCCTGTCACGGCTGCCGGGCTCCATTCTGGCCTCCCTGCTTGCGCCCCTAGTCTTTGCGGCCGGGTCTCCCGAAGTCGTGGCCTCGGCCGTGACCCTGTTGGTGTCCGCGCGCGTCAAGAGCATGCCCCTGGCCCTGATCGCGGGCGTAGGCACCCTGGCCATTCTCCGCCGCCTGATGTAAACCGCTTGTGCGGGCCATCGTCCTTTCTTTGAAATCAAGACAATTGATTACAGGATGTTGACCGTATTACTAAGCAAGCTATACACACCCGAAACCGACCTGCTCCCGGTCAGAAAAAACCGCATGCACATAGAATCCGTCAAAAAATCCGAGTACCCCGAACTGCTCGTCGTATGGGAGGCTTCAGTCCGCGCTACCCACCATTTCCTCGAAGAGGCGGACATCGACGCCCTGCGTCCGCTCATCCTTGAACAATATTTCGATGCCGTTGAACTGCACTGCGTGCGCGACGGAGATGGAACCATCATCGGTTTCAGCGGCACCGCCAACAACAACTTGGAGATGCTCTTTGTCTCCCCTGCCCATCGGGGACAGGGGGTGGGAACCGCCTTGTGCGGCCACGCCATCCGTCACGGCGTGACCCGGGTGGACGTCAATGAACAGAACCCCCAGGCCCTTGGCTTTTACGAACACCTTGGCTTTGAGGTGGTCGCCCGTTCCCCCCAGGACCAACAGGGCCGCCCCTTCCCCCTGCTCCACCTGACGCTACGCCGGCCCTGATTCGGTCCATCCCCATAACGCCAGGCGCGCCCCTATCGCACGATCCGGATGCCCTTTCCGCCTGTCGTCCCTTTCGCCTGATAACCTTGCGATCAGGCCGACGAAAAAAACAAAGGGGCGCAACCGGTTGGCTGCGCCCCTTTGTGATCATCCATAACCGAAATCAGGAATAAAGGCGGCTCTGCTCACTGGCTGCACGAATGGTTTCGCTCAGGACTGCGGCATTAACGGGTTTGCTCAGGGAGGCGAAGGCCCCCATGTTCAGACAGGTCTGGCACTCCTGCTCGGCCCCCTGCTCGGCGAGCACCAGAACCTGAGTTCTGGGATGATCGCGTCTAATCCGACGCAGCACTTCGGCCCCGTCAAGGCTGGGCAGATCGAGCATAAGTACCTCGGGTTCGTTGTCGCGAACCGCGAAAAAGGCGGCCTTGCCGTCGTACACGGCAAAGGAACCTGGCTCGGCAGCCTGCAACCGCTCGGACAGGGTCTGGAAAAACTTGCGTTTCTTATTGTCGAGCAGCGTCCGGGTCTGCTTGCGGCGCATGCGCGCATAGGCCTCGGCCTGATGGTATTCCTTGCCCAGTCCGATCTCCACGCTGCCCACGCCCTCGAAGCCGGAGACCAATTCACACAGGGTCCGTGAAATCTGCTCGAGCATGCTCCGGTGGTCGTTGACCGCCAGGGAAACGAACCCCTTGCGCACGTATATTGAAATATCCAGTTCATCCCGGGGCAACGCCTTGCGTACCGCGAGGGCCAGTTCGCGGTCGGACTCGCTGACGCCGATGCAATCGGCCGCGCGGGCCATGCCCGGGTGACGCTGACATGGAATCACCTGATAGACGTCGGTCGAATTGTAGCGGCGGCCCACACCGATCTCCACGCCCCGCACCCCTTCGACGGCGGACACGGCGTCGTACAGGCGATGGGTGGCGTTGCGCAAGGTCCGCTCATGGCTGTCGAAACGCAGGGTCAGCGCCCGTTTGAAAGCGGAGACAGTAAGGTCGTGGCCCCGCCGCGCAAGCTGCGCCTGGACCGAGGCGGCCAGCAGAAAATCCTCTAAAGCCTGGCGCGAGGCCGGACTGTCCTGAACCGCGCGATTGGCCAATTGTTCCACGATCAGGCAGGCGCTCTCCTTGATCCCGACGGCCCCCACCGGGACGACGACATCGTGCAGGTCCCGGCACCACGGATCGTTGCATTCTGTAACACTCAGCACCCACGCGCCCCGGATCTCGTCGTCGGCGTGAATCAGCTCCCTGGCTGCGGCTTCGGACAGCCTCTGCTCACGGCGGGCGGTCCACAGCCGGTCGCTCATCTCGGAGATGAGGCAAACCCGCAGGAGGCTGTCTATGCCGGGCGGCGGCAGGAGCGAGGCATAGCCCCAGAGGACCAGGTTCTCTTCACCGGCCAGCTTTTCCGCCACGGCCAGACGCAACCAACTGACGGCCTGCTCACGGCCGCATTCCGCGTCGTCAACGGCGGACATCCCACCGGGCAACGCTTCGGCTATACGCGCTTGACTCAGGCCGGACAGCCGTGCCGCGTCGGCAATGATCTCGCGGTCGTCGACCAGCCGGTATCCCGCGATCTTCAGAACTTGTTCCACCACGGGTTCGGCATTACAGAAAAGACCGTTGAATACTGTAATGGCAGTCATATTTCGCTCTCTACTCCCACCTGACGGGCTCAGGCGTTGATGTGCGGCCAGCGGCGAAATGTTGCGATTCGCAAAGATGTTGCTTTCTGCAACGTCTCGTGGATCAAAAACGGTTCCCCCGGTGCGCCTTGCCGTTGCCGCCCTTTAAACTTTACCATTTTAACCAATTATTAAAATGGATTATACTTTTGAGCTCTCGCAAAAGCTGTTTTTTTAAAGCACGAAACGTTCCAACCTGATAAAATATCCTGTCCCCCTTTCTACCGCGCCCCCCCCTGTTCGGTTTCAGATCGGCCGCTCCCATGACAACCTGATGATCGAACCAGACAATCTACTGGAGAAAAAAGGTATTATACCCATGCACGGAATTGTCCGGCCAAATTCCGCACACGCCGTCTCCCCTCGCCGATATGGCTGGCAACGAAAAGAGGGAACTGCTACATCTCCCGGACAAGCGAACAGCAAGGAGCATGACATGATTGACGCGCCCATCTGGATCTCCGGCATCCTCCCCCGTTTGCAGGATGCCTTCGGCCCCCGATTGCAATATTTCGGTCTTCAGGGCAGCTATCGCCGAGGAGAAGCCACCGAAACCAGCGACATCGACCTCGTCGTCCTGCTGGATGAAGTCGGGCTGGACGATCTCGACGCCTATCGAGCCCTCGTTTATGCCATGCCCGAGGGGAACAAGGCCTGCGGCTTTCTCTGCGGCCTTCGGGAATTCGCCGCCTGGCCGCCCCACGAGCTCTTCCCCTTCCGCATGGATACGGCCGATCATTTCGGCAAACTGGACGACTTTCTGCCGCCCGTCACCCGGGACGACATCCGGCGCGGGGTCGCGATCAGCGCCTCGCCCCTTCTACATCTGCTGACACACAGCTATCTCTATGCCGAGGCCGAGACGAGGCCGGACATCCTCAAGGAAGCCTGCAAATCCGCATTCTTCCTCATGCTTGTAGTCGAATATCTTGATTCAGGCCGGTACTGCGAAAACAAGCGGGAGCTGCTCTCCCGCCTGGACGGCATTCCCAGGGAAATAATTCTGGCAAGCATGGATTTCCCGGCCCGGCTTGCCTTCCATTCGGGACGGGAGATATTCAATATGCTTCTGGACTGGACCCGAAATGTGCTCACATCAGCCTGATCCGCATTGTCAAAGAAAATTCAAGATTGCAGTCTGTTGAATACGACCCTGCTGTTCTCGTGGATCCGAAGGGCGGAGTCGGAATTTTACCTCGAAAAGAGGTGGCCTGCCATTTGAATTTGAAACCCCACTCTTTGGCTTACTTCGATTTTCCCGTTTATTGAGGGCCGCCAGCCAATGCCAGCGGTTCTCTCATTATGACGAAACCGGGACGACCAATCTCTCGCCGCCAGCATCCTCTTCAATTTCATCCTCCTGTTAATCCAATTCGTCCTTGTCGCGTTCGACGGAACGGGGCTTGTCGCCCTCCAGTGAGAAGATGTGAGGATCCCATAGTCAAAACTGGTCAGAAGCAGGTCCGATTCAGCCCTGAACAGCCTGGTCCGTCTTTTGACTCTTTTCATCGGATTCGTCCCGAACAGCTACAACGCAGCCCAATTTCCCTCGGGCCTTCCATCAGCAATATAGGACATCAAAATCAAGGACCAGTCGGTTGGACGACGCTCCGCCAGGCACCAACCCTACCGGCCTGTTCGCGGCCACCAATAAAGACCGCCCCCCCCCAGCCGGTCTTTTCCTTTTACTGTCCTCCATCAGGCCCTGTCCCAAGCAGGAATATGAATATCCCGTTAAATTCCCTGTCAAAGAATGAAAAGGGGACGATGTGAGAGGATCGACGCACACCGATGGATTGCGACATTCTCGAATCAAAACAGGAGGCAGTGAACTGAACGTTCAAGGTCGGAAATATGGCGAGATCAAATTCGGTGGCCCGGGTCACAAGGAGGACTGTGCGTGGCAGACGATCGGAAGCGTGAAAAGCGTTGCACGGAGTGGTCCTCCCGTTGCCAGCCTCCGCCAGTATCTCGGGCATTCCGGGAGAAACGAGGGCGCCCCGGCGGCATTCCGCATCTGCATTCGAGCAGACGATTAGGACGACGACGCCTGGACAGCCAAGGTCGCCGACATGACGCAACTCCTGGCAAAAGTTGGAACGCCCCGCAGCTTCCAACCTGGCTGCATCTCTCGACGGTTATCCAGCAATTTCTGTCTTCGATATCCCCACATGGCGGGATGAGTCCCGTGGCGCATGGAACTCACTGTGCGAGACCGGTCCCTTCGGCCATACATACGACTATCGCACAGATTGAGCTATGAAGACGATCGTTTGTCCCGCTGGGCAGATCTGGAAATGTTGTCTCGGTCGGAATCATTGGTAATGATGCCGAGAGATATCAATGGCGTTAGATGCCTGTAGAAACAGCCCCACAGCCCCTGGGTTTTCGCCTGTCAAAAAAGAGGAAGGGTTGCAGCCTGTTAGCTGCAACCCTTTTGAGTTCATGGTGCCGGGGGGGGGATTCGAACCCCCACGGAATTTCTTCCACTGCCCCCTCAAGACAGCGTGTCTACCAATTCCACCACCTCGGCACGATATGCTTTGAGCATTATTTGCTCTTGGCGTCGTCTCCGGTATCCTTGAAAGTCACTCCGGGCTTGGCTGGCGCGGCCGGAGCCGTGGTTTCCGCCGCAGGCACGTTCTGCTGCAGCATAATGGAATCCACGCTGGACACCTTGTTGCCGGTCAGGATGTTATATCCGAGGGAAGTGACCAGGAAAACCGTTGCAAGTCCGGCGGTTACCTTGACCAGGAGACCGCCTGCGCCGGTGCTGCCGAACATCGTGCTGCTCCCGCCGCCGAAGATGACTCCCATCCCCTCGTGACCGGACTGAAGCATTACAGCGCCGATCAAAAAGATGCAAGCCAAAACATGGATGACTATGACTATGGTTTCCACAATTAATCCCTTTTCTTAAAACTTTTTTCCGCTTGCAAAATCAAGCCAGTACGATCTGACTGAAGCTTTCTCCCTGCAAGCTCGCGCCTCCTACCAATACTCCATCGACGTTGTCAAGCGCAATAATTTCCGCGCAGTTGCCCGGCTTGACGCTTCCACCGTACAATATCCTAATTTCATTAGCTTTTTTTCCAAAAACAGAAACGAGAATTTTCCGGGTGAAAGCATGCGCTTCAATAATTTCGACAGGACCGGCCACTTCGCCGGTGCCGATGGCCCAGACGGGTTCATAAGCCACGGACAAACGCTCGGAGTCGATGTCCATGGGTACGTCTGCGAGCCCGGCCCGCAATTGGCGTTCGAGCACTTCATGTACCCGGCCCGCCCTACGCTCTTCGATAAGCTCGCCGATGCACAGGATGACCTTAAGCCCCTGCGACAGGCCATAAGCGGTCTTGCGCCCCACCAAGGCGTCATCTTCACCAAGCACGTGCCGACGCTCGGAATGGCCGGTCAGACCGAAGGAAGCGCCCGCGTCCTTGAGCATCCTCGGAGAGATTTCACCGGTGAAGGCGCCCTCCTCCTCCGTATAAAAATCCTGGCCTCCGACCGAAAAACCGGCCTTTGGACCCAACACGTCTCCCACGGCCTTGATCGCTGTAAAAGGCGGGAATATGAGCACTTCCCTGTCCGCCGAAAGTTTACTCGCGGCCAGCTCGACCAGTTCCTCCGCCGTGGATGCGGCCTCGTCCCAGGTCTTGTACATCTTCCAGTTGGCTGCCATCAACTTCTTCATTAGTTCATGCACTCCTTTAAAGCTCTGAAGGCCGGAAGTTCCTTGCCTTCGAGGAATTCCAGGAACGAACCGCCGCCCGTGGAAATGAAACTGAACTTGTCGGCCAGGCCGAGCAGGTGGACCACGGCGTCCGTGTCCCCGCCGCCGACAATGGTCAGGCTGTCGTCCAGCCCGGCGATGGCCTCGCAGACCGCCAGCGACCCCTTGGCAAAGGCCGTGGTTTCAAAGAGTCCCATAGGCCCGTTCCAGACCACGGTCCTGGCCAATTTGAGAATGGAAACGAAATGGGTGATGGTTTCGGGTCCGATGTCCAGGACCAGGGCGTCCGGCGGAATGGTCTTGGCCGTGCACACTCCCTCCGCCTGTTTGGCCTTGGGCGTCTTGGCATAAAGGAAATCCACCGGCAGATGGAGCACCGACCCCATGGATTTGGCCTTGGCCATGATCTCGGCGGCGGCATCCACCAAATCCGGCTCCACCAGGGACAGGCCCACGTCATACCCCTGGGCCAGAAGAAAGGTATTGGCCATGGCACCGCCGATGATGATGTCGTCCACTTTGCCGAGCAGATTATGCAATATTCCCAGCTTGGTGGAAACCTTGGCACCGCCCGAGACGCAGACATAGGGGCGCTTTGGAGATTGCAGGGCCTCGCCGAGGTATTCGTATTCCCGCTTAAGCAGGAACCCGGCGCAGCAGACCTTGGCGAACCGGGGAACGTCCACCACCGAGGCGTTCTCGCGATGAGCCACGCCGAAAGCATCGTTGACGTACACATCGGCCAGGGAGGCGAGCAGCTTGCCGAAATCGCCTCGTTCCTCGGGAGTCTTGCCGGTTTCCTCGGGGTTGAAGCGCAGGTTGTCGAGCATGATCACCTGCCCGGGGACGAGGTCGGCTGCCATCTTCACGGCCTGGTCGCCAATACGACCCGGCACCAAGGCCACGCCCTTGCCGAGCAGTTCGCCGGTGCGCTTGGCCACCGGTCCCAGGGAAAGCTCGGGCACGACCTTGCCCTTGGGCTTGCCCAGATGCGCACAGAGAATGACCGCAGCCCCTTGGTCCAAGGCGTACCGGATGGTCGGCAGGGCCGCTCTAATGCGGTTGTCGTCGGTGATGACTCCATCCTCGATGGGGACATTGAAATCCACCCTGAACAGCACCTTTTTTCCAGCGATATCAACCTGATCAATACACAACATACGTCAAAACCTCATGCGTCGTTTTGTTGAAAGTCATACCGGAACAGGAGAGCGTCTTCCCTGGTATCCGGGTAGTATTTCTTCCTTACGCCGATCTTCTTGTATCCGAACTTGCGATACAAAGCCAAGGCCGGGTCGTTAGAGACCTTTACATCCAAAAAACTTTTTGTCACGCCGCGGGCCGCGCACATTTCGAAACTCCGGCCAAGCAGGGCTTCGCCAATCCCCTGACGCCGGTAACCGGGATGGACGGCCAGATTGAGAATCTCCATCTCGTCCGCAATGAGGGAAAAGGCCATATAGCCCACAAGCCCCCCGTCCCGGCGCACGCCGATCACCTTGTAGGCGCCGCCCTCAAGGCCGAGCAGGAACTGTTCCCTGGTCCAATGGTACTCGAAACATAATTTTTCCAGGTCCATGAGATCCCGGATATCCGGCTCTCCCAGTTCAACTACCTCGTCATTCATCTCGCCTCCACACCCTTGAGGGGCTGGATATATTGCAACATTCCGTGTACACAGGGTTTACGAGCCAAACAAGAGAACGCCCATGATCACACATCAAGAAGCCCAAGAGCGCGACACGGATCACCTAGTTGAAGTCATTGACGGGAACAACCGCCCCCTGGCCGTTCTTTCCAAACGCAGCGTGCATCGACAGCTTTTGATGCACCGTTCGGTCCAGGTGCTCGTCTTCAACCCGGAAAAAAAGATATTCTTGCAAAAGCGCAACCAGAACAAGCCATTCTTCCCCGGCCGCTGGGACATTTCCGCCCGAACCCACCCCCGGGCGGGCGAGTCCGCCTTCGACGCCGCCGTCCGCGCCCTCAAGGAAGAGTTGAACTTGGAGATCGAGCATCCCCAATTGGTCCGGGAACTTCCCGCCGGGCCCGAGACCGGCTTCGAGCATGTCTCCCTGTTCGAGGTGACCAAAAACACCCTGCCCGTAGTTCCCAACGACGAGGCCGCCTCAGAAGGGTTCTATTATTCACCCGAGGAATTGACCTGCATGGTCAAGGAATTCCGGGAACTGCTCACGCCCAACCTTGTCATCCTCTGGGAATCCGGCCTGCTCGTCCCGGCCTAGTCCCCGGCCAAAAGGCCGCTCAATGCCTCATGAATCCTGCCGTTGGTGGCCAGGATGCAGCGCGACCCGAAGGTATACGGCACGGTCGTCTCGTATTCGCTCACCCGGCCGCCCGCCTCGGTAACCAACAGCATTCCGGCCGCGGTGTCCCAAGGATTCAGGGCGCGTTCGTAAAAACCGTCCAGCCGACCGCAGGCCACAAAGGCCAGGTCCACGGCCGCCGCTCCGCCCCGGCGAATCCCCTGGGCAACGGGCAGCAGCGTCCTGAGATTTTTGAGAATATCTTCAAGATGCGCGTCAATGTCGTAGGGAAATCCCGTGGCCAGGACGCACTGCTCCAAATCAGCCTCTCCAGTCACGCCAATCCGTTTGCCGTTCAAAAATGCGCCCTGTCCCTCCACGGCGGTGAAGCGCTCGCCCAGAAGCGGCATGTTGACCATGCCCAGGACCACCCGGTCGCGGTGCCACAGGGCTATGGAATTGGCCACGTAAGGCAGGCCGTGCGCGAAATTCGTAGTTCCGTCCACCGGGTCGATGATCCAGGTCAGTTCGCCGGGCTCGGTGTCCTTGGCCGTTTCCTCGGCCAGGAAATCCGAACCGGGCAGGAGCGAGGCCAACTCGGCCTTGAGCATGGTTTCCACGGCCATGTCGGTCTCGGTGACCAGGTCTATGCGCCCCTTGTGCAGGATCTTCCGGCTTCGGCTCGCGCCCTCACGGACGATCTCTCCGGCCTTATCCGCGACAAGGTCCAGCCCTTTCATGATGCGTACAGCGTCGAAATCATCCGTCATGTGGCCTTCCTCTCAAAGAAAAGGGCGGTCTGGGCCGCCCTGCATGAATGTCTCGATAACGCGGGCCTAGGACCTGCGCTGGATGAAAAATTCCACGGACCGATTGAAGGTTTTTTCTTCTTCCTTGGTGAAATAGCAAGCGGGCAGTTCCCCCCGCTGCCGATGATAATGCAGACATTCACAGCAGATGCCGTGTTTGTCGCAGTTGTCGGTACAGGTACAGTATTGCTCGTTGATTTTCGATCGCGGGCATTGATCCTTCTTCTTCATGACGATCCCTCTGGTCGCGGAAACATTGCGGTTCGATTGCGCCTCAAAACCTGTATATACTAGCCAACAGAGGACAGAGAGTCAATAATTCAAGCCCATTGTTTCCCGACGCCCCTCGGATGACGCCTTGATCAACCCGTGGCCGGGAAGAGGTCGTCACGATGCGATTATAATGCGCTAATCATTGTATTTCACGGCAGATAGGTATAAAGATTTATGATGATCATATGAGGCCCGACCCTCTCCGCCTTTGACTTGACCCGGAACCGCTCCCAATGTGGAAGAAAGCATTCAGCCAGGCTCCTGGCTACAAGAAGAAAGGGAAAAAGAAGTCCCCCGTCCGACTCGAAACCCTTGAGGAACTCAAGGAGTTCATCGATTACGAGCATATCAAGCACTGTCTGCTCCGGCCCTACTTCGAGGAACCCGACTATCCCCTGGTGGAGGCCCGGGAGTTGCTGCCCTCTTTCGAGGTCGATCTCTACGAGCATAAGAACCTGCCGGGATTTTCCTTGGTCGCCTTCGAACGACAGCTCAACTCCTTTCAGGAGATATTCCAGTTCGACGCCCTGCACTCGCTCTCGGACTGGGAGGAGATGCTGACGCAGGACTCCTGCTCGGTGGAAGAAAACGCCCGGGCGACCAACATTCGCACCTTCCTCAGCCGCCTGCCCAAACGATACCGTCAGGAATTTTTGAACAAATTCGAAACCAGCGACATCTGTGACATCCGGGACTACGACAAGATCCTGCCCTTTCTCCTACAATTGGAGCGGGCCCATGTCCTGGCCCTGAACTCGACGGGCGAGTTCACCCTGCAAGGCATGTACGCTTCCCTGCCGTCGAATCTGGACAGCGAGCTCAAACAATTCGGGCTCAAGATCGGCAAGTTCAAGCCGGGCAACAACCTGCTCTACGAGTGCAACCGGCTATTCGTCTACCAGTTCATGATGGAACTGTACGGTTTCCCCATCGTCTCGGAGCGACGCACCTCCTCGGCCATGTTCGCCATCCGCCTGTTGCGCCAGCACGAACGGTTCATCGTCCGCGTGCTCGGCCAGAGCGACCGGACCATCACCACGCTGATGTCGCCGCCCAAGGGCACGCCCAGACGGTCCATGAAATACCCCCGGGTAGAAAAGATCGCCCTGATCCAGGTCAACGAAAACCAGAAGGAACTGGCTGAAGTCCTCAAGGACCAGGGATTTTTCATCGATCCGAAAAAACGCGTGGTCATCCTCCGGGTAACCTACCAGCAGCACGACTACAATCCCAAAAACGTGCGGGAGGACCGCGCCCTGTCCGTGCTCCGGCAGGAGATCATCCATCCGATCACCGGACGGATCATCGAGGGCATGAACATCATTCAGAATGTACGCAACATGCTCCTGCGCCTGAACGACATCGTACGCGGCGAATACCGCATCCCGGTGAACTACAAGCGCCAGGAGCTCATCGACAACACCGAAACCCACGAGAACCGGCTCAAGGTGCTCTATGTCTGGCTGTCCAAGCACATGCACCGCATCGTGGACTACTCCGACGATTACTATGCGCAATTGGTCCGCGTTCTGGACGCCTACCTCCTGGCCCCGGACAACTATAAGATTTTTAATGAATTTCATGATTTGCACCAGGAAGTCTGGTCCCGCTACGGACAGATCCAGCAAGCCAGGAAAATCCGGGTCCTTGAAGATTTGCGCTATCGCAAGTACAAGGGAGAAGCCATCTCGTACAAACGCATGCTGGAGCTCATGACCGAGATCCTGAATGATCTCAAATTCGAGATCGTCAATTATTTCGACAGGCTTGTGATCAAGATCCTGATCATCGGCAACGATGTGGTGTCCGATTCCTACCTGTTGCGCAAATACGTGCGCCAGGACGACAAAGACCTCTCGCCCTATGGGCGGGACATCAAGAAACTGTACCAGCAACTGGTCATGCTGCTCGACGAGTTCCGGTCCATTCGGAAATCCCGCGTGTCGAGCCAAGCCGGTTCGGGACAATAGCAACACCGCAAGGAGCATACATTGGAAAACCTGCAAACCACCCCGCTCACCCCGTGGCACCGGGAAAACGGCGCCAAGATGGCCCCGTTCGCCGGTTTCGACATGCCGGTGCAATACAAAGGCATCATCATCGAACACAAACACACCCGCGAAAAGGCGGGCATCTTCGACATCTGCCACATGGGCGAATTCAAGCTTTCGGGCGCGGGAGCCAAGGACGCCTTGAACAAGATCGTCAGCCACGACCTGAACACGCTCGCGCCCGGCAAGTGCCGCTACGGCTTTCTGCTCAACGCTTCCGGCGGCATCAACGACGACCTGATCATCTACTGCCTGGCCGATGACGAGTACATGCTCGTGGTCAACGGCGCGTGCCGCCAAAAGGACTTCGATCACATCGCGGCCAACCTGCCCGGTGGCCTAAACTTCACGGACATCAGCGACGAGACCGGCAAAATCGACGTGCAGGGCCCGGAAAGCCTGAAGGTCATCAACGACCTTTTCGGATCAACATGGAATCATTTGAAGTATTTCAACTTCGAACAGACGGACGCACTCGGTTTCCCGATGATCGTCAGCCGTACAGGATATACGGGCGAGCTGGGGTTCGAGCTGTACCTGCCTGCGGACAAGGCTTTGGAAATATGGGAAAAGCTGGCAGCGGACGAGCTCGTGGAACCGATTGGCCTGGGCGCACGCGACACTCTGCGCCTGGAGATCGGCTACCCCCTCTACGGCCAGGACCTGGACGAGCAACGTACCCCGGTGGAGGCAGGAGCCGGCTTCTTCCTCAAAAAGGAATCCGAATACATCGGCAAGTCCGGCCTGAACCGGATAGACGAGAGCCTTATCCCCCTGTCCATCGAAGGCCGCCGCACGGCCCGGCACAATGACGAAGTCCGGCTGCCCAACGGTGAGAAGACCGGCGTGGTCACCAGCGGATCCTTTGCCCCAAGCCTGGGCCACTGCATCGCCTTGGCCTATGTCCGGGCCGAAGACGCGGACAAGGATACCTTCATCATCAAAACCGCCCGCGCCGAATTGGAAGCGAAGAGAGTGAAGCTCCCCTTCTACACGGAAGGCACGGCCCGCATGAAGACGGAATAATCCGCCTTCCACCGACGAGAGAACAAAGCCCCCGGCTCCATCGAGCCGGGGGCTTTATTGCGCCGCCGTTACCTCGGCGGCGGGATACGAGACGCCGCCAGCCGTCGAAGGCCGGGGTATTTCTACTTCGGCCCCAAGGCGAGCATACGGGATTCGAGACGGGCGGTCTCGCGTTCGAGAACCTCCCTGGTCAACTTCTCGCTGGTCACGGTCATGGGTTCGCCGATGTAGACAGGACAACGGGTAAAGGGAAACGGCAGAACGAAATGATCCCAGGATTTGGTGAAGATCTTCCGGCGCACGGGATAGGCGCGCAGGGGCAAAATTTTGGCCCCGGCCCGCTGGGCCAGGAAGATAATCCCGTCCTTGGCCTTGTAGCGCGGCCCCGTGGGCCCATCGACGGTGAAGACGGCCATGCGGTTTTCCTGTTCCATGATCCGCTTGGCCTGAAGCAAAGCCTTGACTCCGCCCCGCGTGCTTGAGCCGCGTACCGTGGTGTGGCCGAGCCGTTCCAGGACCCGGGCGATGACCTCTCCATCCTTGGATTGGCTGACAAAGGTCACCAGATGCGACGTCGCGGTATGGCCGAACGCGGTCACCGGAAAAATTTCACCGTGCCACAGAGCGATGACCTTGGCCTCGCCCGACTTGTTGGAAGCGATGAAATCAAGATTGCCCACCGGCTCAAACCGGATGGTCCATCCCCAAAGCTTGAACAGCCAGGCAATGAAGGGCGCGAACGCGGCTGGGTCGATCGGTATTTTCATGCGGGAACGCTCAGTTATGGATTTTCCTCTCTCTACCGGCTCGGCGTGCGAAGGGCAAGAGGGACGATTGATCGAATTCACCTTTTAAAGTTGTCTTTCAGATGTGTCTTATCAATTTGACCAGCGGGCACAATCTGTGCAGCATCCAATAATCAAGGAGTAAATATGACTGACATTTCCATTGATTGCAAAGGCCTTCCCTGCCCCCAGCCCGTGCTCCGCTGTAAGGAAACCATTGAAAAAGATGGTCCCGCCAAACTGGTGGTCATCGTGGACAACGATGCGGCCCGGGAAAACGTCACCCGGTTCATGACCATGCAGGGCTACACCGTACAGGCAGAGAAGTCCGGATCCGACCACATTGTCACCGGCCTGCGCGCGGACGGGGCCGGAAGCGAAGATGATTGCACGGAATGCGCGGTCATGACCGAAGCCGAGATATCAGCCACGGTCAAGGAGAAGATTTTGGTCTTCGTGCCCACCGAGGTCGTCGGCTCGGGCGACGACGAACTGGGCGCCGGCCTGATGTACAATTTCATGGTCACCCTGAAGGAATTGGGCGACGAGTTGTGGCGCGTGGTCCTGGTCAACGGCGGGGTCAAGCTGGCAGTGCCCGGGCACCGTTGTTTCGAAGAGTTGAAAAAACTCGAGGAAAACGGCGTCTCCGTCCTGGTATGCGGCACTTGCCTCGAATTTTTCGGCCTGACCGATCAGCGCGGACTGGGCGACGTGACCAACATGCTTGACGTGGTCACCAGCTTCCAGCTTGCCACCAAGACCATTCGGGTCTAGAAGACGGGGCATGACCACTGCCCCTTCCGATACCCTGCGGCTGAACAAATTCATCGCCCAATGCGGCATCGCGTCCCGACGCGGCGCCGACGATATGGTTTTTGCCGGACGGGTGACCGTCAATGGCGAGCCCGCCGACTCCCCCGGTCTCCAGGTCGATCCAGACCGGGACGAGGTCGCGGTGGACGGCAAAATCATCGGCCTGAAAGTGAGCGCCGGGGACCTGACCCTCATGCTGCACAAGCCCGTGGAAACCGTGACCACGGCCCGGGACCCGCAGGGCCGCAAGACCGTCCTCGATCTCCTGCCCCCGGAAATCCGCAAGAAACGCCCCTTCCCCGTGGGCAGACTGGATTTCTTCTCCGAAGGATTGCTCCTGCTGACCACGGACGGCGACCTCTGCTACCGGCTGACCCACCCAAAATATCACCTGCCCAAAGTCTACGTCGTGACCATCCGGGGCTCGGTGCCGCAACGCGCCGTGCAGACCATGCGCCAGGGCATGACCCTCAGGGAGGGGGATAAACTCGCCCCCGCCACGGTTCGCGTGAAGAAGCCGGTCGCCGGGACGCAGCAACTGGAGATCACGCTCATTCAAGGGGTGAACCGGCAAATTCGCCGGATGTGCGAGGAACTCGGATTGACCATCCTGCGTCTCGCGCGCGTGCGCCAAGGGCCGATTTCCCTGGGCGACCTCAAGCGCGGCGCGTGGCGCGAATTGACCGCCGAAGAGACGGCGGCCCTGAAGAAGGACGTGGGGCTTTAGAACCCCTGGGTGTTGTCCTCCACCTGCGTACCCTTGGGCGGAGTGAAGGTGAACATGGCCGGGGCCAGGTCCACATCGGTTTCCACGTTGGACAGCTTGACCTCATTCCCGTTGCCGTAAAAATCCACTATCATGACCTGCTTGAGCAGACCGGTGTCCGGCGCCACGCCGACAAAGGCCAGGACCATGCCCGGCTCGGCCTCCTTGGGCACCAGTTGCAGCACGGTCAAATCCTTGCCCCACTTGGCCCGAACCTCGTCCGCGCCCGGCCACTCGGTCTTGACTACGAAATCTTCCTTGATATTGGCCTGCCCCGAGAGGAAACGCAGGATCGTCTTGGAATCCAGCAGAGTCGAGACTCCGTACTTGATGGCCAGCTCCTCGTCCGGAATATAATCCCAGGCGAATTTCGCCCCGACCACGAGGAGTTCCTTTTCCGGGGCCGAGGTCTCCCAGCGAACCTGAGAAGGCTGGCGGAACCAGATCTTGCCCTCGCGCTTGTCCACCTCGCCGCTGGCCACGTTGGTCAGCTCCTGGGTGAAGTCGGCCTGAAAGGTTTTAAGGGTCTCGTATCGCTTCTGAATCAAGTCCGGCAAGTCCTGCGCGGGAATGGGATCGGCCGCTCCGGCCAGGACAGGCAGCAGCAGGCACGAGACCATGACGAAAACGGTAACGGAAATTCTAGACATATCGCTTACTCCAATTATTCAGGCTTGATGACCTTGCGCGGCTTGCTCCCCTCCTGGGGACCGAGAATGCCGTCCATTTCCATCTGTTCGATGAAACGGGCCGCGCGGTTAAACCCGATGCGCAGTCTGCGCTGCAACAGCGAAATGGACGCCTTGCCCTGGGAAAGCACGAACTGTACCGCTTCGTCGTACACCGGGTCGCCCGTGGACCCGACGCCGCCAGGAGCCGCGTCGCTCCCGCCTCCCGGGCTCCAGTCGCTGAAGTCGAGTTCGAATTCCTGGGGTACGGCTTCCTTCCAAAAATCGACCACGTGCGCAATTTCCGTCTCGTCCACGTACGCCCCGTGCATGCGCTTGAGCTTGCCGCCGCTCGGCTTGAAAAGCATGTCGCCCTTGCCCAACAGCCGTTCCGCGCCCACGCCGTCGAGGATGGTCCGGGAGTCGAACTTGGAGGTCACGAAAAAGGATATGCGCGTGGGGAAGTTGGCCTTGATCAGGCCGGTGACCACGTCCACGCTGGGCCGCTGGGTCGCCAGTATCATGTGGATGCCCGCGGCGCGGGCCAGTTGCGCCAGCCGCACGATGCACTGCTCCACTTCCTTGGCTGCGGTCATCATCAGGTCGGCCAACTCGTCGATGATGATGACCAGGTACGGCATGTGCTTCATGTTCTCGAATTCCTCGGGAACATTGTCACCCATTTCCTCAAGTTTCTTGTTGTACCCCTCGATGTTGCGCACTCCAAGCTGAGCCATCTTCTCATAGCGGCAGTCCATCTCGAAGACCGCCCACTCCAGGGCGCTCTTGGCCATGTTCATATCCGTGACCACCGGGTGGACCAGATGCGGCAGATCGGCATATGGAGCCAGTTCGATACGTTTTGGGTCCACCAGCAGAAGCTTCACATCATCGGGTCCGGCCTTGTACAACAGGGAAAGCAGGAAGCCGTTGATGCCCACGGACTTGCCCGCGCCGGTGGCGCCCGCCACCAGCAGGTGCGGCATGCGCGCCAGGTCGGCCACTTTGAAGCCACCCTGAATATCTTTGCCCAAGGCCAGGGTCAGCGGCGACTTCGATCCGGTGAATTCCTTGGATTCCAGGACCTCGCGCAGGTAGACCATCTCCCGTTCGATGTTCGGGATCTCGACGCCGACACTGTCCTTGCCCGGAATGGGAGCCTCGATACGCACGGATTCGGCGCGTAGGGCCAAGGCGATATCGTCGGTCAGGTTCTCGATCTTGGAAACCTTGATCCCGGGTGCGGGCTTGAACTCGAACATGGTCACCACCGGGCCGGGTACCACCCGCTGGATCTCGCCCTGAACGTTGAAATCGTTGAGACACTCCTTCAACCGGTCAGCCAGGGGCTGCAACACGGCCGGAGTCTGTGAGGTATGCTGGGCCGGAGGTGCGGTGAGCAATTCCACGCTGGGCAAGCCGCCGGGAGCCGCCGGGGCCTTGGCGGCTGCGGGTTTGACCGGGGCGGGTTTGGGCTTGGGTTGCTTGACCGGCTGAACGGGCTTGGCCGGGCGATCAGCCTCTCCGGCGTCGAGGTCCACGAACTGAAGGCCCATGTCCTCCTCGACCGGTTCGGCGGCCCGCTCCTTGTCCAGGGCTTTGGCTTCACGGCGCTCGGCCCTTTTTCCGGCGCGGCGTGCGGCACCTTCGCGGTAAATCTCCCACCAGCGGACCAACAGCGCCCAGACCGAGGCCCAGGTAAAGCCGACAACCGCCTGCAGGGAAACGATGGTCACGAACAGCCAGAGCAGAAACGTGCCCACGGGCCGCAGATACGGCAGCGTGTATTTGGTGATGATGGACCGGCCGAAGAAACCGCTGCCGATGAGACCGTAAGCATCCTCGGGAACATTGAAAAACCACGGGTGCATGGCCCAGGCCTCGAAGGCCACGAACAGGCCGACCAGACCGAGCCAACGCAGAGGCGAGAGCTTGAGCCGGGCCACGAATCGAGCCAGCCCGAGATAAAGGAAATACAGAGGCCAGACAACGGCTCCCATGCCGAATATTTCAACAAGGAAACCAGCGCAATAGGATCCGGCATACCCAACCACGTTCTGGACCTTCCCCCCGGCGGTGACGGCTTGGTTGAAGCTCGGATCACCGGGGTTGAAGGAAAGAATGCTTAGGAAAAGAAACGCGGAGAGAAACAGGAAAAAGAGCCCCACGGCCTCATTGCCGCGCCCTTTTCGTTCCTCCGTTTGAACCGTGGTTTTCCGTCGTCTCGCCATTGAGCCTCACTTGATGAAAAAGGTCCTGGGCGGCAACCCGCCCACGACCTTTTTACGCAATTTACACAAGGTGTTGCAAGTCCGCTTTATTCGCGTCCAAGGTACTCTCCACTTCGGGTGTCCACCTTGATGACGTCGCCCTCATTGACAAAGAGCGGGACGTTGACCTTAAGGCCCGTCTCCATGGTGGCGGGCTTGGTGGCGTTGGACACGCGGTCACCCTGGATGCCGGGGTCGGTCTGGGAAACCTTCAGGCTGACGTTGGCGGGCAAATCCACGCCAATGAGTTCGCCGTTGTACAGGAGGACCTTGACGGTGTCACCTTCCTTGATAAATCCGCCCTTCTCGCCCACATTGGCGGCGGGCACATGCATCTGCTCGTAGGTTTCGAGGTCCATGAACACGAAGTGCTCGCCGTCCTTGAAGATGTACTGCATCTCGGTGACGGCCATGTCCGGCTTGTCCACTTTTTCGCCGGAGCGGAAGGTCTTGTCCAGCACCTGGCCAGTCATCATCTGGCGCAACTTGGTGCGCACCATGGCCCCGCCCTTGCCGGGCTTGAAATGCTGAAATTCGACGATTTCGAAGGGCTTGCCGTCGATTTCGATTTTCAGGCCGGTCCTGAAATCCTTGGTTTGAATCATATATTGTCTCCAAATGGTTTCCGGGGTGGCCCCGGGTATTTTTCCGTCTGCTATGCCCGAAGCCGCTGGTACAGCGCTTGGACACCGAGGGCATAACCCAGAATCCCGAATCCGGCAATAACGCCGACGCACCGTTCGCCCATAAGGGATTTCTGGCGCAGGGGCTGGTCCGTGCGCGCCCAGATGTTGCTGATGTGCACCTCCACGCAGGGAATACCGATCCAGGCCAGGCAATCGGCCAGGGCCAGCGAGGTGTGGGTGTACGCTCCAGCGTTGAAGACCACGCCGTCCACCCCTTCTTCCCGGGCCTGTTCCAGCCGATCTATGAGCGCGCCTTCGGAATTGGACTGAAAATGCGCCAGTTCCACGTCGGTCGCCTTGTCGCCCATGACCTGGGCCAACAGTTCTGGCATGTCGTCCATGGTCCGTGAGCCGTAGATTTCGGGCTGACGGGTGCCTATGTGGCCGAGGTTGGGGCCGTTCAGGAGCAAAATCTTGAATGCTGCCATGCGTCTTTCCTTGTGCGGCGGGATGGTGTATTGCCCGCTCTCCTTGACGCGCCCCCAGGAAAAAAGGACATTAGGGGCGTTCGATAACCAATTGCCGAGACGGTACCTCTTTATGAACCGAACCATTGAGTTAGTCAAAACAATATACGAAATCAAGCAGCTTGAGGACATCGACGCCCCGCAGATCGCCCTGGCGGGACGATCCAACGTGGGCAAGTCCTCTCTGGTCAACCGGCTGGCCGGGCGCAAGGCGCTGGCCAAAATCAGCTCCAAGCCGGGCAAGACGCGCAGCCTCAACTACTATCGGGTGGACCCGGACGGCTACTACCTTGTGGATCTGCCCGGCTACGGCTACGCCAAATGCTCCAAGCAGGAGCGCCTCAAATGGGCCAAGCTCATTGAGGCGTACATGACCGGCAACCGGCGCCTCAAGGCCGTGGCCGTACTCTTGGACGCCCGACTCTCGCCGCAAAAACTCGACATGGAATTGACCGGCTACGTGCGTAGCCTGTCCCTTCCGGTCATCCCCATCCTGACCAAGGCCGACAAGCCCAAGCAGCGGGAACTGGCGCAGCTTCAGCAGCAGTGGCAGGACATCCTGCAGCAGGACCGCCTTCCCCTGCTCTTTTCGAGCAAGACCGGCAAAGGCGAGGAAAAGTTGTGGGACCGGCTCGGCGAGTACGCCGGACTGTAATTACGTCCGCCGGGGGATGAGCCCCGCAACGGCGGTTTGGATCATGGACTTGAAGCCCGGCATGGTCACCCAGGCCAGGCGCAGGCAGGCCACAGCGCCCATGATTCCATTGCCGAGCCAGGCCGCGACGATCGGTGGCAGGACGCCCTTTTCCCCGGCCGTTTCCCCGACCACGTGCGTCCCGTATTGAATGAAAATGAGTATGAGCGACAGGCCGATGTTGGCGTAGACGTTCTCGGAGAAGGTCACCAACATCAGGGCCAGCAAGGCCATGACCACCATGGAAAAGGCGTAGGCCAGCTTGCCGTGCCAGATGGTCAGCAGCATCTCCACGTTGGACCCCGATTCCTGAAGGCGTTGTATGGCCTTGGACAATGCGGGCAGAGGCAACTGCGCGGTATCGCCCTTAAGCTCCACGGCCGCATACGCCTTGAGATTCTGGCGCACGGACAGGAACTGCGACGCCCGGTCCACGGTGACGAACGTTCTGGTGTCCAATTCGTGGACGTCCAAAAGCCCCCATCCATGATCATCGACGAGCGCCTTCTTGGCGGTCAGGATGCGGATCAATTGCTGATTGTCCGTGGTAAATTCGTAAACCGTGATGCCGGTCGCCCGACTTTTGCTCGGCTGAGCCTCTCTGGCCTCGACGATAAACGGTCCGTCCCGAAACCACAGGTTGTGGATGGTCAACTCGTCCAACTGCTTCTTGCGCACATCCTCTTTCCAGATGCGGTTGGCCTCCTGCTCACCGAACGCTCCGAGGAACTGGGAAAAAACAAGTTGTCCGCAGCCCCAGATCAGGGCGTAGACGACGAAAAAGCGAATGAACCAGCCAAACGAAACACCACCGGCGCGCAGGGCCAACATCTCCCGTGAACGGGTCAGCACGCCCAGTTGGACGACCATGGCCAGAAGAAAGACCGCGGGCATGAGCTGCGACACGATGAGCGGTATCTTGACGGCGAAATAAAAGAGGATGGTTTGCGCGCCCAGCCCCGCCCGGATGAAGTCGTCCAGTCGGTCGAAAATGTCCGACAGGAGATAGAGGGAGGTGCCCACGACCAGGCAGATGGCCATGAGATAGAGATTCTGCCGAATGAGATATCGGTTCAGGACGCCGAGGATCATGCTTCGGCCTCCCCGCCCCTCCGGCGCAGCCGCAGGTGCGTCAACCAGTGAACGATCGAGGGTGTGCGCTCAAGGTTGGCGTAACGCATGCCCGCCAGGGCCACGAAGACGAACAGCACGTCCGGAGCCCACAAGCCATATTCGGGGGCGATGATACCCGATTCGCCCATGCTCACGCCGATGGAAAACATGGTGTAATAAACCATGAACAGCCCCATGGCCAAAAGCAGGCCGAACTGCTGTTTGAGCCCCCGGAAGACCGAGGCGATGGGGATGGCGAACATGCCCAGGATGAAACAACCCAACGGCAGGGTCAGCCGTTTGTAGAATTCGGTGTCCACCTTGCGGAAAAAGCGGCCGTCTTCGTGAGGCATGAGACTGTGGTCCTTGCGGATGTCCCACAATCGAAAAAACGCCATGTCCTTGGCCTTCTGCTCGGCGAAATTGAAGCCCGTCAGCAGTCTGCCCAGATCGAGCTTGATGGAATACTTGCCGAACTTGAGGATATTCAACTCGTTGCCGTTCTGGCGAAAAATGCGGCCGTTGTGGAAGACCACGTGGATCTTGGCTTCCTTGGGATTGGAGACCACCTCGGCCTCGGGAGCGACCACGACCACCGAAGTCCCCTTGATGGAATCATCGCGGACAAAGGCGAACTTCAACTCGCCCGTCTCGTTGTCCACCTGGTGGGCATAGAAGGTGATGCCCGGGAATTCCTTATTGAACACACCTGGTTGCAAAGCGAATTTCGAGTTGGTCTTGGCGAAGTAGTAAAGTTTCGTCTTGAACATGTCCATGCCCCACGCCAGCCCCCAAAAGGAAATGAAGAAGGCGAACAGCGTGCACAAGCTGCAAAAAAGCACCGGGGCGGGGAGCATGCGATACAGGCTGACCCCACTCGCCTTGAGGGCCACCAGCTCATTGTCCGTGCTCATGCGCAGGAAGGTCAGGAAGACGCTGAGCATGGTGGCGATGGGCGTGATCAGCAGCAGGAAGAACGGCGTCAGGTAGAAAAAGAGCTGAAAAATGTTCAGGACGCCGATGTCCTGGGAGAGGAACAACGAACGCAACTGAAGCATCCGGCCCACCAGGATGAGCCCCAGGAGACAGGATACGGTCAAGCCGAAGAGCTTGAGCAGTTCCAGAAAGATCTGACGCTGAAGAAGCTTCACCGCAGGAAATCAGCCCTTGTTTTCCTTGAAGAAACGAATAACCAGAGCCATGTCCTTGGGACTAAGGTTGAAGCGCCCGCCCGCCTCTTCGATGAGCGCGGAAAGCGGCCGTTCGTCGCCATTGTCCCGCATCTCGCAGATCCAGGCCACGGCTTTGCGGGTCAATTCGCCTTGAGGCATTATGGTCGTCATGAAGCGCTCCTGTGGTTGAACATCCATTCCGCGAAAGGAAGTACACCAGCTTCCAAGGGGTTGCAAGACGGTGCCGGTTGGTCTAGACCCTAGCGGAATGCGCGTCCGAACTCCACCTAAATTCTGAGGATCACATGGCACCTTGGTACGTTGCAATCATTCTCGGCATTGTTGAAGGGCTGACCGAATTCCTGCCCGTCTCAAGCACCGGTCACCTGATCATCGCCGGGCACCTTCTGAACTTCACCGGCCCCAAGGCCGAAACCTTCGAGATCGTCATTCAGCTCGGGGCCATCCTGGCCGTCGTGGTCCTGTACTGGGACCGCTTTGTGGGCCTGATCTTTCCGGTAGGAAATCGCAAATTCTCGGGCATGCACGGCCTGTGGCTCCTGTTCTTGACTTCCCTGCCCGCCTCGGTGGTCGGCCTGCTGACCCATCATTACATCAAGGCATACCTCTTTTCGCCCTTTACCGTGGCCCTGGCTCTGGCTGCGGGCGCGGTGCTCATTTTCGTGGTCGAAGCCATGGATCTCAAAAAAACCACCCAGACGGTGGATGAAATCACCCCGAAGATCGCGCTCGGCATCGGCTTGTTCCAGTGCCTGGCCCTGTGGCCGGGCTTTTCCCGCTCGGCGTCCACCATCATGGGCGGCATGCTTCTGGGGGCCAAGCGCACCGTGGCCGCCGAATATTCCTTCATTGCGGCCGTGCCCATCATGTTTGCCGCCACGGGCTACGATTTTCTGAAGAACTACGCGCTGTTTGAAAACAGCGACCTAATCTTCCTGCTCATCGGCTTTGTGGTCTCCTTCATCGCAGCCTGGCTGGCCATAAAAGGATTCATCGTCCTCCTCGGCCGCCTGACCCTGCGCCCCTTCGCCGTATACCGCCTGGCCCTGGCCGCCTTGATTCTCCTGTTTTTGTAATGTGTTCCATTTTTTCGGTTCAACCCGGAATTTCCACTTGCCAAGCACAAAAAGACGGTCTATAGACTGTGACCGCTTCGGCGAAACAAACGTGGCGAGGTAGCTCAGTTGGTTAGAGCATGCGGCTCATATCCGCAGCGTCGGAGGTTCAAGTCCTCTCCTCGCTACCACGAATGAAATCGGAAGTCCGTGAAATCACACCAGATTTCGCGGACTTCCTCTTTTGGATTTCAGGAGTTTTAGAACGTCCCTCGCGAACTGTACCCAATCGGTGTACCAATCAACGCCGATTCGGGACCAAGAGGAGACTAGAACATGGGCCGAAGCCCCCTCCCTTCCAACCTCATGCGACGGTGGGCAGTTTACTACTTCCGACAGGCTGTCCCTGCCGACCAGAGGCCTGTTTTCAACCGTCACGCCCCCTGTTACTCCCTCCGCGCGTGACCGACTGCCCCCCCCCTCGAAGACCTCCTGACCCTTCACAAAGACCTGACAAGCCATAGCGTCGCCCTGGAGTTCCACAAGGAGAATCTGACGTTCACCGGAGAGGACAAACCCTTTCAGGTGCTACAGCTTCAAATCATCGGAGCTGTTGCTCAGTTTGAGCGTGAGATCATCAAGGAGAGACAACGCGCGGGCATCGCCAAGGCTCAGGCTATGGGGAAACACTGCGGCAGAAAGGCCAAGCTCACTGAAGAACAGGTTCAGGAAATCAAGAACCGAATCGAAAAAGGCGAGGAAAAGAAGGGACTGTCCAAAGAGTTTGGTCTCAGCCGCCAGACGCTGTATCGGGTGATTAAGCTGTGACAACATTTATCCAACACTAATCGTAGGCCTTGATGGACAGAGCGTCTATCAAGGCCTTTTCTTATGCCAAATGGACCCACAATACATCTCATGGCTTTGTCGAGTTGAGGCATACTCTATTGAGACAAATTCAGCGAAGGGAAAAGATAGGGCAAGGAAGCAACTCAAACGTGCCTTGAAAGCCCCCCTGTAAGAATAAACTCAGAGCGTAGACGCATCCTAGGAGCAAAAAGGTACCCACCTACCAGAACAGACCTAAAACGCCTTAAATTTATTTGAGAGATTTAATATATAGCACTTTTTGAGTAACTGACTGAATTTATTGAAACGAGAAAAAATCCGAGGTCCACCATGCCCCCCCTCGCTTGAATCTTTGAGTACCCGGTGTGTTCTATGCGCTCGGGGACTTGGGCACAGATTTTTCAAGGCATTGAAGAGTACCACCAAACTTGGTTTACACATTATGCAGATAGCGATATGAAATGCTAAAATCCTGATTTCCGACGAATTGGAGAAACCGCAAGTCCATTGCGATTGGTCATAATATACGTGGCATTCTGGCAATACAAATTTTTCAGATATCATATAGCAAATTGAGGGACGTAATGGAATTTAGAAACCCTACAAATGGTTACGTAGAGGAAGTTAATCCAGCGGAAACATTTATATTAACCCTTTTTTTCGGGCCAATTTATTTTGCAATCAATGGAATTTGGACTCACTTCGTAGGTGGGATAATAATAGCCACTATAACATTTGGAATATCTTGGCTAGTGTACCCTTTTTTTGCGTTCTCAATTGTAAAAGAAAGCTACTTAAAAAAGGGGTGGATAGAATTTGATGAAAAAAATGAATCTTATATTAAGAAACCAGGCAAGATTGAATTACCAGAAAAAAATATTAAATGCCCTCACTGTGGAGCTTTAATGAACGAATCTTTCACTTGGTGTAGGAATTGTAACAAGCCATTGCCCAAGCATCTCGTTACACCGGAAGAAAGAGAATGTCCCTTCTGTGCTGAATTGATTAAAGCTAAGGCAATTAAATGCAAGCACTGTGGGTCAGAAGTTAATCCACTACAAGAGAAGGAAAGAACTGTTGCCAAGAAAGTAATACAAGAGACGCAGGTATCTAAATCAGAACCCATAAAAGTTAAGCCTATCAAGAACGAAAAACCGGAAAGCCGTCCCCTCAAAAAGGAATTTTCTTTCCCAAAGAAAGAACTTGTATTTGTCCTCATAATCTTGGGTGGCGGCTTAAGCTTCGCTGCGTATACGCAATTTACTCACGACCAAAATGAGAGCAGCACTCCAAAAGCACAGGTGATAGATACAACTAAGGAACTGATAGATAGAACAAGAGCACTGGTATCAGAAGAAAAATACGAAGAGGCAATTCAATACATTGATAAGCAAGACTGGAACAGCGAGCTTGCGAAATTGAAAACTTCAAGTCGAATTATGCTTGCACGTAAAAACATACACAGACTTGAACCACTTGTGCATAATGACAGAAAAGCAAATGACATAAAACTGTTGTATGCAAATTACTTAGAGCTTGCTTCACTTGATTACAAGAACACAGATATACAAGCATTTAATAGAGCTGAAAGGATGCGCAATACGATAGTAGAAAAAGAATTGTTAGCAGATGTAAAAAAAGTACCAAGCTCTGACATTGAAAAAAATGTTAAATTCTACAAAGAACTTGCGGGGCTAAATCCTAGAAGTACGCTTTATAAAGAAAAACTAGCTTATTATGAAAAAAAATTAGAAGCAGCCAAGCCAGAAAGCTGTTATTCCCTTGGGTACAGGGGAGGTATATGTGCCGGAAAATCAATGGTCGGCGTAGCTTGTGACCCTCAAAATGACATTGTTCTCCCAGTTAGATGTAGAAATAAAGATGAAACTGCACGAGGTATGAAAGCGGGGATTAAATACGCATATGACTCTTTAGGAGTACCGTACCAATAATTTAAACCGGCAAGTTGCGATCCAGATCATTATGAAAAAATCACTACTCGTCACATTCGTAATAGTCACACTCCTGTTCATTGCCTCGACTCAGGTAACTATTTTTGTCATTCCGCCGATAGGAGCTATCCCAGAGGGTAAAACAATTGTCATTCCACGAACAGGAAAATTGAACCTCATAGAAGATGCAGACGCTATTTGTGATCGAGAGATGGGTGGGGTAAGCCTTCTCTGTCGTGGAGCGGTTTTAGCCCTAATAACCAAGTCCAAAATTCTCTTACGCTTGCCATACAGTGAGTCTCTCTACCTATGGTCAACAAATGGAAAGGAATTTCGCAGATAAAAACCTCTTGTTAACTGTGACACCATGTGTAAATTTTTTTAGGTTAGCGTGATTTGTCGCAGCCAAGTCCTAAACATTTTTTCAACGCTCAACCGACTAGTATCATAGAATTTTAATAGGCAGCAAAAGAGTCAGAGCATAAGAAAAGAGGAAGCGTAGAACCCTCCTGTGTTCAAATCCTCTCCTCTCCGCCCGATTAAATCAAAGCCCCTCAAAGAGGCTTTCTCTTTTCTGAGTGTTCAGTCGCCCGCCCGCACCTTGATTTGTCGATGTGCATATCCATCAGGCGGAGGCGCGGCTGCGACTAACGCTACACACAAAACCGACTTTGAATCCCAATCAATTGGGCGCGTCAAATTTTTCTAACTCGGATTTTCCGCTCGTTCCGCATAAAAAAAGCCCGCACAGTTTCCCGTGCGGACTTTTTTATCGCTGCTGGGCTAGACCGTGAATTTGGTCACCCAGAAGTCGTGCAGGTTACAAAAGCTGGTGGCGTAATACTCGCCCTTGGGCGGGAGGTCGTAGGTGGATACAGGCTTGTCCCCGGGCGTGAAAACCTGCGCGCCAAAGAATTTGCCGTCCGCACCGACCACCGTGTGACGCACGATGAAATGGTCCGCGCTCATGGAATGCTTGGTCCGCACGGTCAATTTGCCGTCCGCCATGCTCACCTGGGGCAGATGGATGGCGGCTTTTTTCGCCCATTGGCCCGGGTCTTCGGCCGTATAGACGATGTTCGAGGGAAACGGGCCGGTATCGGCCGAAGCCTTGCGAACGCCCAAGGAAAGTCCGGCCGCCAGGGCCAGGGCCGATTTGAGGAAAATACGTCTGCTGCTCATGATGCCTCCATATGAAGAATGATTATTGTCCTCACCTTACCACCTTCGGGACGACTTGCAACCATTCAAGACACTGATCGGCCGAATCTTTCCTTTTTCCTCGCATTTCCAACCGAGCGGCCGCTTGAAAGCGCCAAACAGGCCGGGGGTTCCATCCCCAGCCCCCCGCCTGGAAAGCCTGTCCCCTACCCCCCCCAAGGCAGGTAAACGTGTTCATAGGCCATGTCGGCCGCCACGACAAAGAGCATGCCGCCCATGACGTAGTTCAGATACCGAAAA
Source organism: Desulfovibrio sp. Huiquan2017 (assembly GCF_017351175.1). Classification (NCBI taxonomy): domain Bacteria; kingdom Pseudomonadati; phylum Thermodesulfobacteriota; class Desulfovibrionia; order Desulfovibrionales; family Desulfovibrionaceae; genus Desulfovibrio; species Desulfovibrio sp. Huiquan2017. The sequence continues at coordinate 114,871 of NZ_JAFMPN010000014.1, forward strand.
TAACGCGTGTCGCCCAAGCGCCTGGTGACAGCCGCCCCGATGGCCGCATAGGAAAGGGGCGCGCCCACGCCCAATGCCCCCAACGCCAGGGACCAGATGGCCACATCCGCACCGGCTATCCCGGCGGCCGGAAACTGAATGGTGGTCACAGGCAAAACCACCATGAACGCCTTGGGGTTGAGCAACTGCATGAACAACCCGTCCTTGAAGTCCAGCGCGGCCACGGGCTTGTCGGTTTTGGGCGCGTCCACGTCGGCGGTGACGACCTTCCAGCCGAGATAGAGAATAAAACAGGTCCCCAGCCCGGCAATAACCGGAAGCATGGGACCACCGACAACGGCGACCCCGGCATACCCCACCAGGGCAAACCAGAAGGCCAGCGCCGCGCCCACGCCCAGGCAGAATGGAATATGTGACAATGGTCCGCGCTGCATGCCGCAATTCAAGCTGAGAATGTTTACCGGGCCGGGGGTGTACATGACCCCTATACAGAACAGGATAATGCCGAGCATGGGTACCTACCTGGTGAGTTGAATCTGATATTGCCGGGGCGTGAGGCCGTACGCGCGCTTGAAATGCCGGTGCATGTGGCTCACGTCGAAAAAGCCGAACCGGTAGGCCACGTCCGAAGGCGGCGTGCCCGCCGCCAATTCCTCTCGGACCCGATTGATTCGATAGTTGATGATGTATTGGTGCGGAGTGAGCCCGAACTGGCTACGAAACAGGCGGATGAAATGGTATTTCGACAGATGCGCCGCCCGACTTAAATCGTCGATGGAGATGGCCGCTTCAATGTTGTCGTGAACGTACTCCCTGGCGCGCAACAACAGCGTGTCCTTGGCAGCGGTCCAGGAATTGGGGCGGTAAACTCCCATCCGGCTCGTCAGCCGTCCGGCCAGCGCATACAGACAGGCCTCGATCGCCGGAACATCGGCGGCCGGAGACGCCGCCAGCCGGGCCATGCGCAAAATCAGCGCTCGCAGGACCGGGTCGGCGAAATGGGTCTCCTCCACGCGATATTCCTCCTGGTCGGGATCGGCGGCACTCCCGGCCAGCCCGTTGAACACGGCCGGATCGAGATAGAGCATGGTGTATTCCAGGGCATTCCCGCCGCCGGGGTTGCCGTTATGTGCCTCGTCGGGGTTAAACAGAATGATGTCGCCCGGCGAACTGCGAAACCGCCGCCCCTTGCATGAAAACTCCTGCACGCCGCCGAGGGTCACGCCAACGGCCACTTCCTCGTGGGCATGCCGTCCATAGGAGAAGTCCGACATGACCGCGTTGAGCACGGTCACGCCCAGGTCACGCCCGTTGCTGACGAATTCGAATGTATTTTCTCTGGCTGTGGACATCTGCCTATCCCTTCCGCACCTGGATACCGCGACCCCGCACAAATGGCTTGGATAAAATTGCGCAATCCCCCAGAAGGAACAACAAGAGGACATGCTCCTTCGGAGGTAGCCACTGAATCCGCCCAGTCAAGGCGGCCTCCGGCAACGCTGCGGGATGCCGCGCCCCGCCCTGCATCCCGCCCTTCCTTTGGCGGCATGCTCATCCGTCTTCCAGATCTTCCCGCCTCCACCCCGCAGGTCTAGACTTTCGGCTGCGGATACTCTCGATGCAACTCCCAGGACTCCCAGGAGATATGTTTTCGTGCTTCTCAGGGGGCTTGCGGTGCATTTAAATTATCTAGATAATTTCTAGATTTTATCTAAAAAAACACAATGTACTGATTATACAATACTAATCGCGAAGAAGCCGCAACTGACCGCCAAAAGAGAAAAATGCCGGTTTTGGTTGCCAAACAGGGCCGAGGCCTTATATAGGAGTTGTCCCGAACAGTTCTTTGACATGGGGGCGCACTGGTTTCGACGGGGATAGTTGAAGCTGAAGCCGCAGGTCGAGGTTGGTCGATGGCCTCGTAAAAATCGACCACAAAGATAATTGCCAACGACAATTACGATTACGCAATGGCTGCTTAATTGCAGAGTTGCACCTGACAACATAGCTTGTCACGATTCTCCCGCCGACGCCTTATAAGCGGATAGAATCGTCAAATCATAAGGCTAGCACGTGGAGGTCCGTTCCTTGCCGAAGCTGCGAAACACGCAAAGGTTCTAGTTCGATGGCCGTCCGGCCCGGAGCAATCCATCGAACGAAATCTTAATCCGGACCTAAACCTGTAGACGCTTTCGCGGATCGTTCTCGGACGGGAGTTCGACTCTCCCCGCCTCCACCATTTCTGCCACAAAAGAGGCCCCGCCGATATCGGCGGGGCCTCTTTTTATTGCAACGATATGTTCCGTTACCACTTGGAGCGGCCCGGAGGGAGAAAAAAGAACTCCACTCGGCGATTGACGTGGCGGTTTTCTTCAGAGGTGCTCGGCAAGAGCGGTTTGGAGCCACCGTAGCCAACAGCCTTCATGCGGGTGGCAGGTATGGCTGAATGTTCAAGGATATAACGCAGGCAGCGGGCCGCGCGAGCCGCGGACAGGGACCAGTTGGAGCCGTACTGGGCGGACTCGGGCACCTCGCCGTCGGTGTGGCCCCGGATGACCATGTTGAAATTGGTCTTCTGCATGGACTCGATGACTATCTGCAAAGCCTGTTTGGCCTCGGCGGTCAGTTCCACGGATCCCTTGTCGAAGAGCACCTGATTGCTCAGGCGGAGCATGACGCCCGATTTATCGGAGCTGACCTTGGCCATGTGCGTCAGGTCCTTGGCGCGGATGGCTTTCTTCAGGATCACGCCGAGTTCGACGATCTGTCGATTGTCGCGGACGCTTTGCCGTTCCTTGAACGTCGTGTCCGCATACGGCACGGACATGGCGGTCTTGTCCTCGTACTGCACGCCAAGTGCTTCCTGAATGGAGCCCATGAGCTTGCGGAAGTTGGTCACATCCTGATTGGTGAAGGACAAAAGCAGGACGAAAAAGCACAACAGCAGCGTGACCATGTCCGAAAAGGTGGCCATCCACGCAGGAATCCCCTCGTCGGGCTTGGGCGGGTCGGGCCGGGGCCCCCCGCCCTGCTGTTCAACTGATTCCTGTTCGGCCATATTCCTACCACGCGTCCCGCTGGGGCATGTGCATGTAAAATTCGACCCGCTGGTTCTTCAACCGGCCCGCTTCGGTGTCGTTGGGCACTTCGGGCCGGGTATCGGCATAGCCCACGGCCTTGGCCCGATTGATCTCGATGCCGCCCTTGTTGACGATGTAGTCCAGGGCCACGGCCGCACGGGCGGCGGACAACTCCCAATTGGAGGGATATTTTGCCGTATGGATGGGCCGGTCGTCCGTATGCCCCCGAACCACGAGATTCAATTTGTAATCCTTGAGAATCTTGATGACGCTGTCCAGGATCGGAGCGGCTTCCGGTCTGAGTTCGGCGGTGCCCGGCTTGAACAGCGTGGCCGTACTGGCGCTGAAGACCACGCCGTCACGGTCCGCGCTCACGCCCGCCCCTTCCTTGAGCCGCACGTCCATATTTTCGACCATGGACTTGATGCGCATGACCACGGACAGCAACAGCCGCTGGTCGTGGGAGATGGACGTAGCCATTTCCCGGGTCGCCTCGGAGCTGGAATTGAACTGGGCCATCTCGTCGGAGACCGCACGGACTTCCTTCACCCCGAAGGCACCCTTAAGCGAACCGAGCGCGTCGCGGAACTTCTCCTCGCTCTGCTGGGCAAAAGAAAGCAACAGCACGAAGAAGCACAGCAGCAGCGTGACCATGTCGGAAAAGGTCGCCATCCACGCGGGCAGTCCCTCGTCTCCCGGTGGGTCCTCCGGCGGCTTTCGCCGTATGACTTCTTCGGCTTTGGCCATGAATTCTCCGTGCGTCGGGAATTAGGACGCTTCGCGCAAGGCAGGGGACAGAAAAGCTTGCAGCTTTTCCTTGACCACCGATGGGTGGTCACCGCGTTGCAGAGAGGAAACCCCTTCGATCATGATCTGCATGAACAGGACATCCTCGGCAGACCGTTCCTCAAGCTTGGTGGCCATGGGCAGAAACATGACGTTGGCCATGATGGCTCCGTAGAAGGTGGTCAGCAGGGCCACGGCCATGGCCGGTCCGATGGACGACGGGTCGGACAGGTTGGAGAGCATGTTGACCAGACCGATGAGGGTACCGATCATGCCGAAGGCCGGGGCCATGGTGCCCATGCCTTTGAACACGGCCTGCCCCTGGCGATGGCGCTGCTTCATGAACTCCAGTTCGATCTCCATGACCGAGCGGACCAGCCCCTCGCTGGAGCCGTCCACCACCAACATCACGCCTTTTTTGAGAAACGCATCGTCGATATTGACCTTTTCCAGGGCGACCAAGCTTTCCCTGCGAGCCGTATCGGCCAGAGAAGTGATCAACTTGATGATTTCCCGAGGGTCCGTCGACTTGAACATGAGTGTCTTCATGCCGACTTTGAAGGCATTGATGACCACGCCTAGGGGAAACATGACGAAGGTGACCGCGAAGGTACCTCCGATAACGACTACCACCGAGGGTATGTCGATGAATCCGGCCGCGTTGCCGCCCATGAAAATAGTGGTGACGACAAGGGCAAAGGCACCGACAAGGCCGATAAGAGTTGCTATATCCATATGCTATTTCTTGTTTTTTCCAGACGATGCGCCAATTTTAACTTCACCATTGTCGTGGTAGAAGAAAACATCTTCCAAAAAATCATTCACCTTATAATACGCCGAACCGATACAAATTTCCACGCCGGGTTTGACCATGCCCGGTACCAGTACCCGGCATTCGTCCAGCCGCTCCGTAGCGTAAATGCCGTCCCATAGCTTGACCTTCATGGTCTTGAGCAATTCCAGTTCGCGACGGGCCGATTCCAGCCGGGGCTCGTACTCGGCCCGAAACTCCTCGCCCTTGTTCAATGCCTTCTCGAAGCAGGCGATGTCCTCGTGCAACCCCTTGATGCGCATATTGTACCGTTGGTCCGTGAACAACAGCAAGGGCTTGTAGCCCAAAACCAGCGAAGTGTCCGTGTCCATGCCGCCGCCGAGCTGTCCGCCAACGTAGATGTAGTCGTAGGCGCAAATACTGCCGCCGGTGAGCCGCCCGCCCACGGCCAGCCGCTTGCCCGCATAGACGTTGCTGTGCATCAGTGCGCCCTTGATCATGATATCGCCGCCGGACAACAGGGTCGCATACTCGCAGAAAGCCAGCTTCATGTCCTTGCCGGTCTTGAGCAACGCCTTCTTGCCGCCCTTGACGCCGCCCCGACAGTCCAGGCTGCCCCGGGCCGTGATAGACGCCCCTTCCACCTGGTCGTTGATGCGCACATTGGCGGCTTCGACGGTGAAGCCGCTGCGCACGGACCCCTCGACCACCACGTTGCCCACGAAATCCACGTTGCCGGTGTGATAGTCGATATCTGAATGGACCGTGAGCGGATTGCGCACCAGAATCCGCCCTTCCTTGTAACAGACGTAACCGTCCACCGCAGCGAAAAGCTTGTCCGGGAACTTCCGCTTGATGCCCGTGCCCTTCCCTGCGGGGAAGGATTTCTCCTCAGACACGAACCGCTCGTCCAGGTCTTCTCCGGCCTCTTCCACGGGGATCCATTCGGCGATGAGTTCACCTGCGGCCACGTTCTTGACGAACTGGCGCTCATGGTGATCCACGCTCCCGTCCGCCTGCTCTTCCGGTTTGAGCTTGGCCGGGTCCCAGTCGGGGTCAAAGTAGTGCTTCAGGAAAAACGGCATTGCCACTCTGAGTAATTTAATAGGGAAGCCGAAGGTCGGCTAATGCGCCGGAACGCCGTGAAGACTCAAATAAACCGGCCTGTTACAGGCCTATTGAAAAACAATGAGATCGTATTGGATATTCTACTTATCGTCAATGATTATCACCTTTTTCGGACATTCCGGGATATACGCGATCGCATATTTCATAGCTCTAAAGATAATGACCGGTATGCCGATATCGTACGTAAGAGAGATATTGGGTTGGGATGATTCGTGCAACACCAGGGAGGGAGACCATGAATTTCCCCATGATGAACATCGACAGGAAGGAAGAGCTGCGCTCGGAGAGCGTTGGTTCGGCCGCGATCGCGCAGAAGCCGCCTGCCCGGGAATGGCGCAACGACGAGGTCATGGCGCAGGATGAAACACAGTCGGACAAGCAGTCCGACAGCTTCTCCCGAGAGGAACTGGAAAACCTGATCAGCGAGGCCGAGGAACACCTTGAAGCCAAGAACGTCAAGTTGAAGTTCAACATTCTGGAGAACAACGACACGGTTCAGGTGGAAATCGTCGATTCCAATGGGAAGACCATTCGCAAGATCCCGGACGATGAATTGATCAAGCTGACAAAGTCCTTGAAGGATCTCGGGCAGGGATTCCTGGACCGCATGTCCTAGGCCGAAGCAGACCACCGAGAGCGTCCCGGGCATGTGCCGGGGGCGCCTTTGGCGTTGGCACGCCTTGTTCCCGCAGGCTTGCCAAGCTTCGGAAGCTTGGGCATAGTTAATGGGTACGACACCCAGCAACGGAGGCGCCCATGTCGGACATCAGCATATCAGCGGACACGGTGCAGGCCATGAGCATGGACAACCAGCTCTTCGGGCCCGAGTCCATCAGGGATAACACTGACGAGGTCATCTCCGGCGTCAGCGCAGGCGGTTTGGATCACCGCGAACAGACCGTGGCCGGGCTGGAGGTCGCCTCCCGGACCGAGGACTACCTCGGCACGGGAACGGATTTCTCTTCCACCGGCACGGACATCGACATCCAGCAAACCGTGCACCAGGCTGCGGCCGACACCGGTATCGGAACCATCGCCGACAAAATAGCCTGACCCCCCTCTTCCGCAAACGAGAAGGCCCCGACCAATACGGTCGGGGCCTTTTTCATTGCTGATGCGAAGCGGTGGCTACCACTGTTTCTTGCGCTGCGTTTCCAAAGCCGCTTCCTGCTCCTCGAAAGTGGCGAACCCGGCGTGATGCATGGCGTCTTCCACGGTATGGTGCCAATCCCAACTGGCGTAGATGACCGGCTTGTGGAAGACGGAACGGAACTGCTCCATCTCCTGGCGGTAGAACTCCTCCTTGGGGGTCTCCATGTGGTCGCGGAGCTGTTCGCTGAAGCGGTCGAGCTCGCCTTCGTACCATTCCATGAAGTCCTCGGGGGACTTGTATTTCTTGAGGATGTGACCGTAGCTGTTGGCCTCCAGGAGTTCCTGGAGTTTGACCATGTGCTGCATCTTGAGCCACGCGCCGAGATCGCTGGTCTTGATGTTCTCGGACTCGATCTCGGCCATATCCAGCTTGGTCTGATAATAGGTATCGGGCACCACAGAGGCGGAGACGATGCCCGCGATGGCCACCAAGCCTCGCAGGATCACCGAGTTGGACACGCCCTGGCCGCAGAAGCCGACCTTCTTGCCGGCCTTCTGGCCCGCGAAGATGGCGGACAGAATGGCCCAGACAACCGCCGGGTCCTCTTCGTCATAGATATGTTGCAGGCTGGCGTTATCACGGTCCGTGGCCAGGACCATCTGGGTCATGTCGTTGGACCCGATGGAGAAGCCGTCAACTTCCTTGAGGAACTCCTTGCACAGGATGGCGTTGCTCGGAATCTCGGCCATAAGGATGACCTTAAGCCCATCCTTGCCGGATTCCAGGTTGTGGACCTGCTTGAGGTAGCGCTTCATAGAGCGGGCCTCTTCCAGGGTACGCACGAACGGGAACATGATCGACAGATTCTGTCCGCCGTAAATGCCCCGGGCCAGTTTGAAGGCTTCAAGCTCCCAATCGTGGATGTTCCGCGAGACGCCCCGGTAGCCGATCATGGGGTTGTCCTCGTGGGCCTCGAACAGGGAACCGCCGAGCAGATTGCGGTACTCGTTGGACTTGAAGTCCGTGGTTCGGTAAACGATGTTCGAGCCGTAGAAGGCCATGGCGAACAAGGCCAATCCCTGAGACAGGGTCTGGATGTAGTTTTCCTTGCCGGTGGTGTATCCGCGCGATTCAAGCAGCCGGCGGATGCGGTCGGGCAAGGTCGCCACTTCGTCCATCTCGGACTTCAGACCCATCTTGAGGGCCACTTCCTCGCGCAACCGGGTGATCTTGTCGATGTGGGCCTCGAACTCCGGGTCCTCCTTGAGGCGGGCCACGTATTCGGAGACGATTTTTTCATGCTGCTGACGAATCTTCCACGCCTCGGTGCGGACCGTGGGAACGGGCTCGAGCATATCGTGGAAGCCCAGAACCACGGCCACGTGAGCCTCGGGATCAATGGAGGTCTTGAGCACGTCCAGCCGTTCGGTGGCGTGGGCGATGTGCTCGTCGAGCTTGTGGTCCATCTCGCGCAGGCGGCGATGCATGGCCAGCACCTCGTCCGTGGAGCGGGCGCCCTCCTGCTCGGCCAAGGATTCCATCTGACGGGTCAGGCCGGTGATCAGGCCGACGTATTCACGCAACTTCAACGGCATGGTGATCAGGCCGGAATCCAACTGCTCCTTCATGACCTTGGTCAGATGGTGGTCCATCTCCTGGAGCTTTTCCTCCACCAGATCATTGAGGGTGTCCTTGTCGTAGGCCTCAAGCGCCATGGGATGAACGCCGATGTTGCCGAGCATGAACTCGGCGCGCAGCAGGCCGACCTCGAAGTCGGGCACGTTGCGCAGGCGGGACAGGAACAGGGCCTGGCCCACGTCGGCCAAGATCAGGCCGACCTTGGTCTTGGTGGCGGGCAGCTTATCCACGTTGATTTCGCCGCCGACCTCCACCAAGGGCAGCTCGCCCCGGTAGACCTTGCCCCGAGAGCCGTCCACGGTAACCTGCTGGCCGTCCATGGAACGCAGGGCCTCGATGCGCTGGATGCCGATGATGGCCGGGATGCCCAGCTCGCGCGAGGTGATGGCCGCATGGCTGGTGTCGCCGCCCACATCGGCCAGGATGGCCGAGGCGATGCGCATGCCCGGGACCATGTCCGGGTCGGTGCGCTCGGCGGCCAGGATATCGCCCTTGCTGATTTTGTTCAGTTCCAGGGCGGACCGCAGGTACTTGACCGTGCCCTGGCCCGCGCCCCGGGATGCGCCGTTGCCTTCCAGGATAACCTCGGCCGTGTCCACGGCCTTCTTGTCCACTTCGAGGCGGCGCATGAAAATGGTATGTGGATGGAGTTCGAAATCCTCGTTCCAGCGGGTCTCGGGACGGGCCTGAACGAACCACAGGCGGTCGGTCTTGTCGATGCAGAACTCGGTATCCATGATCATGCCGCCGTAGGCCTGGGAGATATTGCGCACCCCCTGGGCCACGGTCTCGGCCTGAGCGATGGACAAAGCCCAACGGAAGACCTCGTTGTCGGCGACCTTGACCACGTGGGTGCCGCTACCATCCTCCTTGTAGACGATCTTCTTTTCCTTGCAGCCCATGTAGCGGATAACCACCTCGCGGCCGCCCTCGCGCTGGAAAACGTAGAACTTGTCCGGAGTGACCATGCCGCCGACAACCGCTTCGCCCAGCCCGTAGCTGGCGTCGATGGACACGAGATCGTTGCGGGAAGTGCCCCGGCAGCCAGTGGCCGTGTCCGCGCTGAAGGCCGTGCCGGAGATGACCGGATTGATCATCCGCATGATGCACACGGACAGAGAAGTATGCTCAATGGCCCATTCTTTCTTGGCGGTTTCGGCGATGGAGTCGTCGCCGGTCTTCTCGGCCTTGGTGATGGCGTCGAGAATGGCCTCGCGGCGGTAGGTCATGGAACGCAAATTATAGGCCGAAGCGCAGTCCCAATGGTAGGCTTCAAGGCATTCGTCCGCGCCGACGATGTTAAGATAGGTGTCCTGGAGCCCGGCAAAAGCCTTCTTGCGGCTGTCCTCGCCAGCGGCCGAGGAACGCACGGCCACCGGTACGTCGTCCAGACCGGCTTCCTTGCAGATGGACTGGTAGGCGCCCTTGACTTCCTTGCCGATCTCCTCGGGCATGTCCACGGACAGGATGGCCGACTGGACCAGGACCGAACGCATGCGCAATTGGTCGATGCCCTCCGGGGAGGTGGCGAAACCTTCGACCACGTTGTTGATGAAGGTGCGCAGCCGGATGGGGGTGCCGGACTGCTTCCGGGACTCCTCGCCGATCTTCTTGCCCACCCGACGGACGAAATTCTGGAGGTAATCGGAGTCCTCGTTGACCGCGTCGGAGTTCCAGTCGATCTTGTTGTACTCTTTGTCCACCGTGGCCCGAACCACGGCGGCATTGACCTTGGTCTCGTCCAAGAGGATGTGGAAGGCGTGCGAGGAAATGGCCCGGAATTCCGGAGCCCGGATACCCGGCACCTGGCTGATGATGGCCGTATTGTAGTTCTTGCCGCCGACTAGCAGTTCGGCGTCTTCGCCGATCTTTTTGATCTCGGCGCCGTTGAGGACGAGCTTCTGCTTGAGCCCCTCTACCTTGGTATCGGTTTTCTTGGCTTTGGTCGCCGGTGCGTTATCCGTTGCTTCATTCTTGGCTTTGGCCATTTCATCCTCCTGGTATGACCGTGTGGACCGGACCTTGTCTATTACCTTAGTCCATGTCTCAAAACCACGGCGCTTTCCATTTTGAATCGTCAGAAAAGAACAAACAAAACCCAAGGTTCGAATCTCCGCTTACAGGGTTCCTGAATGCTTCGTCAACGAAACAATTGGTCCAACCTTTAATCCAATAGCGCCAACAAAAATACTCCAAATCTATTCTGAATGGTCTTCACCGGCATTCTTCAAATGGGAAAAAACAAAGGCCGACGCGCTATTATAGCGCATCGGCCGAATTGTTCATGGGGCCTTCCCGAAGCGAGGCCACGGGGCACAAAATCAAACCAATTTTGCGGCCCGCATTATTTTTTTACAATTTCTGGCCGCAGTTGGGGCAGAAGTTGCAATCCTCCGACGGGACGACAAACTTGCAGGTGGGACAGATGCCCGCCTCGGGGCCGAGCTCCACGAGCAGCTCCCCTTCCACCACCGGGATCATCTTCCGGTCCTCGGTGTAGTTGGCGGATTTGATGACCCTTCGGACCATGCCGCTCACCGGGGCCAGCACCGCCTTCTCCTGCTTCATGATGGAGATGTTGAACAACTCCTCGCCCGCCTTGACGCGGTCGCCGGGACGAACATGGGTGACCCAAAGGTCGCCGTTGCTGGGCGAGCCCACGTGGTAGACATTGGACGGATCCGCCATCTCCGTGGCGTCCTTGGCACCGGCCTCGGCCTCGGCCACCTTGACCTGGTGGCTCATGATTTCGGAATCCAGCACGTAGCGGACCACGGCCATGCCGTTCTCGTCCGGCTCGGAGATGTCCAGGATGCGCATGACGTGCGGCTTCTTGCAGTTGCCCTGGAACTCCAGGAGCTCACCCTTCTCCAACCCCTCGAACCAGATGTCCACGGGCAGGTTGTTGATGTTGCCGAACTTTTCGCAGAAGTCGATGGTCTTGATGGCATCGCCCGGGTGGTTGAGATACATGATGAACTCTTCCTCGGAGGGCTGGCGGTGCAGCCGGGACAACAGCGCCTTTTTCTCGGCCACAAGGTCCACATCCTTGAGAGTGGTCAATGGCGAGGCCTCGGTGCGCTCCTTGATGGCCGTTTCCCAACCGGAGCCGAAAGCGGACTGGTAGACCCAATCGGCCGGGAAGCCCAGGGGCAGCTTGCCGAACTTGCCGAGCAGCAGATTGCGGAAGGCGTCGTTGGAGTCGCGGTACAGGTCGAGCCGAGCCTCGCGTTCAAGGTCAGTCAGCTCGTCATCGCTGCACAGAGTGACGATGTCCAGGACATTGAGCAACCGGCGCACTTCGCGTTCGCCGCCGCGCTTGAAGGCCCCGGTTACGGCCAGGAAGGCGGTGTTCCAGGTGATCTGGGAGCCCGGGGTGACGTCGTGATAGCGGACGACCTTGCGGGTCCCCTCCAGGAATTTGAGCATGTACGGCAAGAGCTTGATGTACCCCTGCTTGAGCGCTCCCTCCTGGGAGGAGGACGTCGCGCCGCCCGGCATGCCATGGCGAACCACGTCGTGGTCGATGCCCTGGAAGTACGGAGCGGTGTAGCGGTCGTAGTACGGCATGATCTGCTTGAGCCGGAAGTTGGTCGCCCGGATCATGTCCTTGTCGAGATGGGTTTTCAATCCGAGTTCGTCCTCTATGTAGGCCGCCGTGGACAGGACTTCACCCTGGCCGTACCAGCGGACGGACGAACCGATGGCCACGTCCACGATATGCGCCCCGGCTTCGGCGGCGGCGCCCATGGTCGGGACGAACAGACCGTCGGTGTAGTGCCGGTGGCTGTGGATGACCAGCTCGGGATATTTTGCGGTAATGGCGGCGATCAGTTCGCGCATGAACCGGGGCGGACACACTCCGCCCATGTCCTTGAGGCCGAGGATGATGGTCTTCTCGGTCTGCTTGCGGCTGAGGCCCGCCGCTTCGGAACACATACGGATGATCTCGTCGGTCACGGTCATATACCGTTCGACCGTGAATCCCTTGGCCCAGGACAGGGAGATGGCGGGTTCGAAGATGTTTCGCTTCGAACTCATAGCCACTTCGGCAAAGGGTCGCATGTTGTCGACGTGATTGAGGAAGTCGAAACAGCGGATGATTTCGTAATGCTCGTTGATCATCTCGCCGGTCAGCCGCATGACGTTCTTGGGCTGCGGCTTGTAGCCGAGAATGTTGGTGGACCGGATGAGAATCTGCTTGAGGGTGTTGGGCGCGAACTTGTTCCACTCGGCCGCCTCGGTGAACGGATAGGTCATGTTCGCCAGCATGGCCACGTGGAAGTGCGCTCCGCCGCCATTCTCCAGGGAGAAAAAGCCGCACTTGTCGAGGGAGGGGCCGATGATGCGATCCTCGGCCAGGCGGAAACGGTTGCCGCTGTTGGACTGGGTGATGTCGCGGGTCGTGGTGTCCGTCATGTGGATGATCCCGGCCTCACGGTCCGTGCGCAGGGTATCAAGGATAGCGTCCCGATCCATCTTGCGCGAGAAGCGCGGCTCGAACCAGGAGGACACCTCGGGCGGCTTGGCCAGATTGAACCGGCCTACCCGCTTGTCTTCGCGGCCCCGGTATTCGCCAAGCTGCACATACCGATTGTAGCCCAAAGCCGAGATCTCGGCCACCAGCCGCGTCAGGCGCAGGGAATCCGGCTCGCGGTCCGAGTAGTCCATGAGCTCGGCGTAATTCTGCCGGACGAAATTGGTGTCGTAGTCCGCCTCGATGAATTTCTTGTGGCCGATGATCTTGAGATGGAAGGGAATGGTCGTCTTGACCCCGCCGATCATGTATTCGCGCAGAGCGCGGTTCATCAGGGCCACAACCTTGTTCCAGGAATTGCCGTAGGCGATGAGCAGCGAGGCCGCCGAATCGTAGTTGGACGGGAAACGATAGCCGTCGCCCACGCAGGAGTCGATGCGGATGCCCTGCCCGCCGGGCGAGACGTACCGGGTGATGCGCCCGGAGTTGGGTTCGAAATGCTTTTGCGGGTCTTCGCAGTTGATGCGGCACTGCATGGCCCACTGAAACGGCTTCGTGTTTGCGTCGCTGAGGCGCAGCTCGGCCCCGAAAGCGATGGCGATCTGCTCTTCCACCAGGTCGATGCCGTAGCGGCACTCGGTGATGCCGTGCTCGACCTGAAGCCGGGTGTTGACCTCGATAAGATAGGGCACGCCGTCGCCGTCCACCAGGAATTCAACAGTGGCCAGGGAATAGTAGCCGACGGCCGAAACCAGCCGCCGGGCATAGTCCTTGAGGCGCTCGCGCAGTTCGGGGGTGAATTTGGGCCACGGGGACGGAGTGATCTCGATGAGCTTCTGATGGTTGCGCTGGACCGTACAGTCGCGCTCGTCCAGGCAGAAGACGTTGCCGTACTTGTCGGCGATGACCTGGATCTCGATGTGGCGCACGGAGGTCAGCAGCTTCTCCACGTACAGGCGCGGGTTGCCGAAGGAAGCCTGAGCCAGGGCCGAAGCCTTGGAGAAGGCGTTCTCCAGGTCCTCTTCCTGATAGACCTCATAGATGCCTCGGCCGCCGCCGCCGCCCTCGGCCTTGAGCATCACCGGGAAACCGATCTCCCGGGCGATTTCGCGCGCCTCGGGAATGGACACGGCCCCTTCGGAACCGGGCACCACCGGCACACCCTGCTCGATGGCCAATTTGCGCACGGCCACCTTGTTGCCGAGAATGCGCATGGGCTCCTGCTCGGGGCCGATGAAAATGATTCCTTCCTTGGCACAGCGGGCCGGGAAGGTGTCGTCCTCCGAACAGAATCCCCAACCGGGATGGATGGCGACCACGTTGTTGGCCTTGGCCTCGCGGATGATTCTGTCCTGGTCCAGATACGCACGGGGGTCCGCGCCGAGCATCAACAGCTCATTGGCGCCGGAGGAGGCCGGAGAGGTTTTATCAACGTCGGTGGCGGTCATTATCGCCTTGGCGCTGAACATTTCGGTGATGGAACGGCAGATGCGCCTTGCCGGGATGCCCCGGTTGGCCACCAGTATCCGCTTCCCCTTGACCTCTTCAAGTACCTGCTCAAAGGACTTCGGCTGCATGAATCTCACTGGTCTCCTACGACAAAAATGACTGAAAATACCCTTGTACCCGTCCCGCCCCATGCGGAACCTAAAGAGGAAATATCGAGCCCGAATACAACACCGATTCCTCCCCTTCCCGACGCAAAACGAGTCCACCATTCAAGGAAAGGCCTGCCAAAACAGCCTGATAGGAGTTTTCTTCTCCTTCCTTGACCAAGATAGTTCGTCCGAACCAGGCGAGTTTGCTCTCGAACATAGAGATGAATCGAGGGGGTGGAATCTCGTCGAGCATTACTGTATACACGGTTTTCCCGTGGTTTACAAGATGGCCAAGGAGGGTCACGGGGCCGCCCGAAAAGAACGGTAACCGGATTTTCGCGGCGGGGACCGAATGATCTTTACGCATCTGCGCCGCCCCCGGACAATCGGCCAGATTCAGCCCCACGCCGAGAATGGACGTACCGTTGCGTTCTTCAATCAACATCCCGCCAACCTTCCGTCCTTCCTGAAGAATATCATTGGGCCACTTGACCTCGACAGAAGCCCCCAGACCGGCCAGAACCTCGCTGACGAAATGCCCCGCCACCAGGGGCAGGAGGTCGCGCATGGCCACGGCCCACGGCCCGCAATCCGGCGCGGGAGGAAGCACGATGGAGGCGTGCATGTTTCCGGCCAGCGACGCCCACGGACGGCGCAACTGGCCCCGGCCCTGCGTCTGCCGGGCGCAAATCACCGCGCCCCACGGTCCGAGGACCCCATCGAGGACCAACCGGGCGGCCAGTTCCATGGTCGAGGAGCAAGTCTCGGCAACAACCGCGGTCCCAGCCGTGAATCCGTCGCCCCGCAGCCAACCCTCGGGGGCCATATTCTGGTCCGCGGGGAGCCATGGACTGTAGGCCCGCAGGTCGTCCAGCCAGAGCGAGTGGTCTGGCGCCCCCTCCCCATCCGTCGATTTCATGAGAAAAATTCCTTGTGGAAGCATGGGTTACCTTGTGTTACACGTAGGCCAATGAAAGTATATCTGGCTGGCGGCGCGGTCCGCGATCTCCTGCTCGGCAGACCCCTCCATGACCGAGACTACTTGGTTATGGGGGCCACCCGTGAAGAATTCCGCCAGACATTTCCCCGGGCCCGCGAGGTGGGCCGCACCTTCCCGGTCTTCCTGGTGGACAACATGGAATTTTCCTTCCCCCGGGCGGATTCACTAGATGAAGAGTTAAAAGCACGGGACCTGACTGTCAATGCGCAACTACTCGACGAGAATGGCGAACTCATCCTCCATCCGCAGGGGTTCGACGACCTGACGGAGCGCGTCCTGCGCCCGGCCTCGAGCCACTCCCTGACCGACGACCCGTTGCGGGTCCTGCGCGCAGCCCGGTTCGCGGCCCAACTGCCGGACTTCACCGCCCACGCGGAATTGATCGAGGCCATGCGTGAAGTCGGCCGGGACGGGCGGCTGGCGGCCCTCTCCGCCGACCGGGTGGTCTCGGAGCTGCGCAAGGCACTGGAGAGTCCCCGGCCCGGCAACTTCCTGCGGCTGCTGGCCAAGGCAGACTGTTTGCTGCCCTGGTTCCCCGAATTCGAAAAGGCCCGGGCCATCCCGGCAGGCCCGCTCCCCTACCACGACAGCGATGTGCTGACCCATACCTGCCGGGTCATGGACGACCTGGCCGGAAATCCGGTGGCCGTCTGGATGGGACTCGCCCACGACCTCGGCAAGACCCTGACGCCGAAAAAGCAACTGCCCCGCCACTATGGGCACGACTTGGCGGGCGTCCCCCTGGCCGAAGCCGCCGCACTACGGCTGCGCATGCCCAACGAATACAAGAATGCAGGCATGAAGGCCGCCCGCTGGCACATGACGGCGGCCCGCTATGGACAACTGCGGCCCGGCACCCGGGTGGACATGCTCATGGACCTGCACCTGTCCGGAACGTTGTCCCCTCTGTTCAAGCTCGTCCTGGCCGATCACGGCGAGGACCACGGCGACCGGGCACGAAAAGAGCTGGCGGCCATCCTGCCCGTCCGGCTCGCTCCGGAAGATCGGAACCAGGGAGCCCAGTCCGGCGAAAAGCTGCGCATGCTCCGGGCACAAGTCCTGCGCAACGGCTGACTGGCGGCCGCCGCTTTTGACAAATATTCAACAACCGACTAATAATTCATCATCCTGCAACAGACAGGCGAATACAACCGTCAACTTCCCGTTATACATGGAGAACAGACATGAGACTCGTGACCCGATCCGACTTCGACGGCCTGGCTTGCGCCACTTTGCTCAAACAACTCGGCATCATTGACGATTACCTGTTCGCCCACCCCAAGGACCTGCAGGACGGCCGGGTGGAGGTCTCCAAAAACGACATCCTGGCCAACGTGCCATACGTCGAGGGCTGCGGGTTGTGGTTCGATCACCATACCAGCGAGCAGGATCGGCTCGGAAACATCGAATTCGAAGGCGCAAGCATCCCTCTTCCAAGCTGCGCGCGGGTGGTCTACGAGTACTATGGTGCGGACAAATTCCCCGCTTCCTACGGTGAGTTCATTGAGGCCGTGGACAAAGTGGATTCCGCAAACCTGACCACCGACGAGATCTCCAACCCCACAGGATGGATCCAGCTCGGTTTTATCATGGACCCCAGGACCGGACTCGGTCGCTACCGGGATTACCGCATCAGCAACTACCAGCTCATGCTCGACATGATCGAATACTGCCGGACCAAAACGGCGGAGGAAATCCTGCGCATCGACGACGTCAGGGAGCGGGTGGAGAAATACGGGGAGGATCGCGAACCGTTCATCAACATGCTTACGGACAATGCCGAGGTTCACGGCGACGCGGTAGTGCTCGACCTACGAAACCAGGAGCCCATATTTTGCGGCAATCGGTTCATGGTCTACACCCTGTTTCTGGAGTGCAACATCAGCGTTCGGATCATCTGGGGATTCAAGAAGCAGAACGTGGTCCTGACTGTGGGCCACTCCATCCTCAACCGGACGAGCCCGGTGGATGTGGGCGCGCTGATGCTTTCCCTGGGCGGCGGCGGGCACCGGGCCGTGGGCACCTGTCAGGTGGCCGAGGCCAAGGTCCCGGAGGCCCTGGAAAAAATTCTGAACCGGATCAACGCGTCATAGGAAACGGGCTCACCGCCCGCAAAACCGATCCACAGCCGCGCGGGCCGCATCCCGGCGCTCGGCGTAGACGCGTGCGCAAAACCGCTTCAAGGCGGGCCTGACCTCGTTCAAGGGCGGCAATTCCTCCACTTCGGGGAAACGGTAGCCGTCTAAATCAATGGGCACGAAGCACATGTCGGCATCACGTTCGGCGTGGTCCCCGTAAGTCACGCCCCCGAACATCTCCTCCTTCTCCATCCGCACGGGATCCATGCTTTTCACTTCGCGCAGCACGGAGGACAAGGACCGCTCGCAATTGGCCTTGCGAATCTTTTCGTTGATGATCCCGGCGATCTCCGCAAGACGCTTGTAGTGCATGGTTACCCGCTTGCGCCCCGGCCGTTTGGGGTCGTTGTAATACCGCCCGTGGAGGTATTCCCGGATGGCCTCGTGAAGCCCTTGGTAGGCCGCTTGGACACAGGCCGTATACCGCCCCTTGGCGGTCAGGGCGAAAGGCGCGGACTTCCAAACCAGGATATCGGCACCTTCCTCCGGCGGAATGCGCGCAGGGTCGAGGCCCAACCCGACGCAGAAGGCGTCGGCCGTGGCCTCGTCCAAAAGCAGGAGGCGCAGGGTCGAAGCCGCCTGGAACAGATGCTCGACCACCGGCAGGAACTCCTTGATCATGCCCATGAAGGCCTCCAGGGCATAATCCAGTTCCTTCCGGTCGCCAAAATAACTCTCGGCCATGTCCGAGATGACGCCCATTTGCAACTGGTCGGCAAAATCGCTGAGATCTGACACGGTTCCTCCAATTCCGGGACCTTTTCCGCCCGTAGAATATATTTTCTCCCCAAATCATCCCATGGTCAATATATTTACATTGATTCAAAGGCTCAAACCCAATAGTCTGCCAGCACCCATAAGCAACGCCCAGGAGCCATTCATGTTACTCGACGAGCACAACAGCAAACTCCTCTTCGACAAGGCCCACCTTCCCGTGCCGAGGGGATCGGCGGTCTTCCCCGGGGAAGAAGACGATTTCGCCCCCGACTTCCCCCTGCCCTGGTTCCTCAAGGCCCAGGTCCTGTCCGGCGGACGCGGCAAGGCCGGAGGCATCCTGCGCCTGGACAATCCCGCCGACTTTCCGGCCAAGGCCCGCAAGCTGTTCGGACGCGAAATCAAAGGCGAGGCCGTCCCATTCATCCGGGTGGAGCCGGGCGAGGAGATCGCACACGAGTTCTACCTCTCCCTGACCGTCTCCCGCGAACAGCGCTGCATCCTGCTGACGGCAGGCCGCCGAGGCGGCGTGAACATCGAGAAACTGGGCGCGGACAACCTTCTGGTCCAGCGAATCACCCTGCCTGGCGGCCTGGAACCCCACCAGATCCGGGCGGCCTTCTTCCACCTCGGCCTGGATGGAGACCACTTCCAGAATTTCGCAAACCTGCTGGACGCCCTGTTCCGCTGCACCCTGGATAACGGACTGCTCCTGGCCGAAATCAACCCCCTGATCCTCACCCCGGACGGCCGCCTGCTGGCCTTGGACGGCAAGGTGGAAATGGACGACAACTTCGTGGACCTGCACCCCGAGGCCGAGATCTACCACCAACGCGAACACGCCGCGCCCGAGGAGAACAGGGCCCGCGACGCCGGGCTCT
The DNA here is from genome assembly GCF_017351175.1 of Desulfovibrio sp. Huiquan2017. Classification (NCBI taxonomy): domain Bacteria; kingdom Pseudomonadati; phylum Thermodesulfobacteriota; class Desulfovibrionia; order Desulfovibrionales; family Desulfovibrionaceae; genus Desulfovibrio; species Desulfovibrio sp. Huiquan2017. The sequence goes on from NZ_JAFMPN010000014.1 coordinate 134,176, forward strand.
CCTTTGTCCGGCTGCCCGGTTGGGTGGGGTTGATGGTCAACGGCGCGGGGTTGGCCATGGCCACCATGGACCTGCTCAACTTTTCCGGCCTGCCCGCCAGCAATTTCCTGGACCTGGGCGGCGCTGCCGACCAGAAACGCATGGAGATCGCCCTGGAACTGCTCTTCGGCGACGACCGCGTGGAAATCGTCTTCATCAATCTCTTCGGCGGGATACTCTCGTGCGAAAAGGTCGCCCTGGCCATGAAGGGAGCCCTCCGGGGGCAGTCCCCGAAAAAGCCCGTCGTGGTCCGCATGTCCGGCAAGGACGCCATGGCCGGCCTCAAGATCCTGCGCGAACTCGATGTGGACGACCTGCACTTGGCCGAGGACATGCAGGCGGCTATCGCCATCCTGGATACCCTCCGCCCAGCCGGGGCCACACCCGTGGATTATCCGTCCCCCCCGGACATTCCCCTGGGGCCGCGCCCCGCGTCCGTGGGCTGGAAAAGCGCAGCCGCCTTCACCATCGGCGCGGACACCCCCATCCTGGTCCAGGGTATTACCGGCCGCGAGGGGCGGCTGCACACCCAACTCATGCAGGAATACGGGGCCAACGTGGTGGCGGGCGTAACGCCGTTCAAGGGCGGCGGGGAAATGCTCGGCGTACCGGTCTACGACTCCATCGCCCAGGCCGCGCGCGCCCACAACATCGGGGCGTCCATCATCTTCGTGCCCCCGCGCATGGCCGCCGACGCCGTGGCCGAGGCCGCAAGCAATGCAATCCCGTGGGTCGTGTGCATCACCGAGGGCATCACCCAGCACGAAATGCTGGCCGCCTTCCAACAGGCCAAGGGGTCACCCTCCCGTATCGTCGGCCCCAACACTCCGGGCATCATCGTCCCGGGACAGACCAAGATCGGGATCATGCCGACCATGCCGTTCATGCCCGGCCCGGTGGCCGTGCTCTCCCGAAGCGGCACCCTGACATACGAAGTGGCCGACCGCCTGACCCGGGCCGGAATCGGCCAATCCCTGTGCGTAGGTATAGGCGGCGATCCGTTTATCGGGGTCAATTTTGTGGATATGTTTGAAATGATACGGAATCACGATGAGACGAAGGCCGTGATCGTCCTTGGGGAAATCGGTGGACAGGCGGAAGAGAATCTGGCTGAATACGTCGTTCGCACGGGATTCGACAAACCGGTCATCTCGTTCATCGCCGGGCAAACCGCCCCTGCGGGCAAACGACTGGGCCACGCCGGAGCCATTCTTGAATCCGGCGGCGGCATTGCGCACAAGCTCGAAACCATGGGCAAGGCCGGCTTCGCGGTCTGCCCCAGCCTGGAATCCGTTGCCGAGACAACGGCCAGGATATTGAAATAAAAGAGGTTCATGTTGAAGGTTTTGTTACTCGACCTAGGCAAGATCATGCGCGGCGGCCAACGCCAGGTCTATTATCTTGCCCGGGCCCTGCATCACGCCCAGGGATTCGATCCCCTAGTGGCGATACCCGGAGATTCTCCGCTCAAGGCCCTGTTCCTGGCGGACGGCATTCCCTTCGCCGAACTGCCCTCGCACAGCGACTACAATCCCATGAACGTCTTCCGGATGTTAAGCTTGGTCAAATCGTTCAAGCCGGACGTGGTCCACACCAACGACGCCAAGGGCGCGTCCCTGGGCGCCCTGGCCAAGAAGCTACGCAACACATTCCGACTGGTCCACAGCCGCCGGGTGTCCTACAAACTTAAACCCGGGTGGAGCCGGAACAAGTATCTGCTCGGCGACGTCATGGTCGCGGTCAGTCGCGAAATACAGGAAATCCTGGTGACCTGCGGCGTGCCCGAGGAAAAGACCACGGTCATACACAGCGGCATCGACCCGGCCATGTACTCCACCGAGCCGCGCCACCATCCGATGCTGACCCTGGGGGCCGTGGGCGCGCTCAGTTCGCAGAAAGGATTCGAGGTCCTCATCGAGGCCCTGGCGCATCTGCGCAAGTCCCCGGACATGCCGAACTGGCAATGCATGATCGCGGGCGAGGGCCCTATGCAGCAGGACCTCAAGAGGCAGGCGGAAAAACTCAAGCTGGCGGACTCCATCCTCTTTCTGGGCTATCGCGACAGCCGCGAGGTGCTGCCCGAGATCGACATCCTGACCGTCCCGTCCGTGGACGGTGAAGGGTCCAATGCGGTCATCAAGGAGGGCTGGGCCACCCGTACTCCCGTGATCACCTCGGACCTGCCCTCGAACCTTGAACTGGTCGCCCACGAACGAGACGGCCTGGTCTTCAAGAATCGCGACGCGGCGGATTTGGCGGCCTGCATTGTCCGGCTGGTCAACGATAAGGAGCTAAGCGACCGGCTGGTCGAGGGTGGCGCGGAGTCGGTCACCGGCTACACGGACAAGACCATGGCCCGCCGCTACATGGCCCTGTACAAGGGACTGCGGACCTGACCGCCGCAAAGCGCGGATGATCACGTTCCGCTCACCGGAATCATTTAAATTTTCCGTCCAGGATCAGGTGGGAAAAATACCCCAGCACAAAGGCCGCGTAAAACGGCGCGAAGTGTTGGACCAGCTCCTGCGCCTGCATGACAAAGGGAATGATGACGATAGGCAGCGGGACCAGGATCATGGCCCACCAGGTGTGCGTCCAGCCCCGGTGGGACCCCACGGCCGGAAGCATGGAGAAAAGCCCGAACCAGGCGGCCCAGACATAGAGCCCTTTGATGATCAACCCCAGATCCACGAGCACGAAGACCGCGTAATAAAGGTTTTGGCCCTTGGAATTGGTGTCCACGTCCGGGAACAACGCCCCGAGCAGGCAGAAACCGAGCAACCCACCGGCCCGGATGGGGTCGAAGACCATCCAGCCCAGCAGGACCACCCCTACCAGCCCCATGACGCCGAAGAACAGTCCTCCGGCCAAATGTCCCCTGTAATCAGGCATAAAGAGAAACGAATCCCCTACCGGACGCTAGGCGCAAACGCTGCGCAGAATGAATTCCCTGGCTTCGGCGAACAGCCCGGGGATGTCGTAGGGCGTCAAAAACCGCGTGCGGACCGCGCCGACGATGACGCCATAAATCATGAAGGCCGTCTGGGAAACCGGCAGGTTCTTGATGGAGCCGTCCGCCATGCCCCGCTTCAAAATGTCTTCAATGATGTAGATGAGATCCAGAAACTTGGCTGCGATCTTTTCGCGATCCAGGTCCGGGTTGTCGTCGCTGAAGGGCGAACAGCGGATAATCGTGGGAAAAGTCTTCTCGTGTTCAATGGTAAAGTCCAGATAGGCCCTGACAAAGGTTCCCATGGCCTCGCAGCCTGAGGACGTCACGCCCGTGGCCTCGTGCAGCGTGGAGACCATGTCGTTGATCAACTCGGCTCCGGCTTCCATGAACAGTTTTTCTTTGGAGTCATAGTAGTGAAAAACCAGCCCCGAGGCCACACCGGCCTGCTCGGCAACCATTTTCATGGTCGTGCCCGCATATCCGCAGCGGGCGAACAACTCCTGAGCTGCCTGCAGGATTTTTTCCTTCTTCGTCATTGGGCACTTCCTGTTGCATCGCTTTCACATAAAGATGAATGCCATTGATTAGTACGTCAATCCTGTTTGTTCAAGGCCTAATTCCATCCTTGATCGGCAAAAAAAAGACGGCGGCCGAAGCCGCCGCCCTTGATGTGAGCATAGGGGGAAGCTACATGGCGTGGGACGCCTGCAATTCCTCTATCTGCTTGTCGATCTCTTTTTGCAGCCGTTCGGGCAGCCCCATGATGTCGGTATTCAGGAAGCCGCGCACGATAGTCGAGGTGGCCTCGTTCTCGTCCATGCCCCGGGCCATGAGATACTCGATCTCCTCCTGGGCGATCTTGCCCACCGAGGCCTCGTGAGAAAGCTCCACGCCCTCCAAGGTGCCGTCCAGTTCGGGGATGGCCCAGATGCGGCCGCCGCCGAGGATCAGCCCCTGACATTCCAGATGCCCCTTGCTCGGCACATTATGGGCGGCGATGTGACCGCGGTTGATGATGGTCCCGCCCGCAGCGATGGTCCGGGCGATGATCTCACACCGGGTGCGCGGGGCGTTCATGACCACGCGGTTGCCCATGTCCAGGAGCGAGCCTTCGGTTGCCACCACCACGGAATTGAAGCGGGCCAGGGAATCCGGGCCGTCCAGGATGATGGAGGGGTACATCTGCAAATCCTTGACGGGCTTGAGCAGGACGTAGTTGTTCAGCAGCTTGCCGCCTTCCTCCACGATACCCGCCGAACGCGGCCGCACGGCCACAGAATCGGACCAGTTGTGGACCATGGTGAACGTCAGGGAGGCGTTCTTCTTGACGAAAAATTCGGAGATGCCCAGGTGCGCCCCGGCCTTGGTTCCGTGCGCCACGGAACAGCCGGTGATGATGTGCGCCTCGGCCCCCTCCTCGATGATCACGAGGTTGTGGACGTTCTGTCCCACGTGCTCGGACTTGAGCATCAGGCAGGACTGGATGGGATTTTTGATCTTGGCCCCGGCCTTGACGCGGATGAAATACCCGCCGTGCAGGTTGTCATAAGCGGATCGGGTGAACTCGTCCTTGTCTTTGTCCACCAGGGTCCAGAAGTAGTCCTTGAGGCCGTCGTACTTCTTCAAGGCGTCCTTGATGTCCATGATCTCCACGCCCTCGTCCCGGGACTGGCAGTGGACCGCGGATTGATCCATCTGCAAGTAGGAGGCGGAACGGGTGGACAGGTCCGAAACCACGCCCGCCATGAGAAGCTGGTCCTTGTCCTCGTCGGACAGGGCGCTCAGATCGGTGATGGCCTCCTGCTTGAGGCCGTCAAACTTGAAATCCTTCAGATCGACTTTGCTCATATCAATAATCTCCCGTGCCGGAGGCTAGTTCATGCAGCGGACACATTCCTGATAGCCGTGCTCGCGGATGTGATCCAGAATATCCCGGGGACGCCCTTCACAGCACAGATGGCCCTGGTACAGGACCTGGCCCCGGTCGGCGTTCACGTAGTCGAGAATGTACCCGGTATGGGTGATGATCAACCCGGAGGTTCTGACCCGCTCCTTGCGCTGCTTGAGGCTCAGGTCTGGAGCCACGCTGAACTTGCCGTCCAGGATGTCCCGGGCCACCTTGCCCACGAGCTGCATGTTTTCCATGTCCACGCCGGACTCGGGCTCGTCGAAGAGTACCAGGTCTGGCTGCTGGGCCATGAGCTGGAGCAACTCGGAGCGCTTGATCTCCCCGCCCGAAAAACCCGCATTGATGTCGCGGTCGAGGAAATCGCCCATATTGACGGTCTCGGCCAACATGTCGGCGTTGACGTGGCCCTTGCGCGAACACATTTGCACCAGATGGCGGGTACGCAGGCCATGGATGGTCGGAGGCCGCTGGAAGGACATGCCCAGGCCCAGGCGGGCGCGCTCATACGTGGGGGCGTGGGTGATGTCCTGTCCTTGGAAGACGATCCGCCCCTTGGTCACCTCATAACCGGAAAAGCCCATCAGGGTCATGAGCAGGGAGGTCTTGCCCGAACCGTTGGGCCCGAACAGGATGAAGGTCTCCCCGTCGTTTATCTGCAAATCGATGCCCCGCAGGACCTCTTTGTCGCCGATGTTGACATGCAAGTCTTCAATGGTCAGCATGTGTTTCCTCGCTTTGAATGATGTGCAACAGGCTCATTACTCAAGCACGTCGCGGAAGTCCAGCGATAGCTTCGCAGGATGGAACCAACCGCCAATTACAATGGATTTCAATATACTCGATTCGACCAAAGGCAGATTACACGATGGGCAAAAAACGCATGAACAACCTCGGCGATCTCAAGCAGATCAAATTCAAGAAGGGAAAAGAGGATATCTATTCCCTTCCGTATGCAAAGAATGCGGCTCCGAAGGAAAATGTCAACCCCGAGGACGAACCCAAAGCCGAGGAAATCTTCCTGGCCGCCATGCACGGCGTGAAACCCATGGCGGGTCAGAGCGGACGCAAGGTCCCCCCTGCAACCCAGACGACTCCGGCCCGGGCCCTTTCTGCCGAGGACGAAGCCAAAAACGACCTGGATCGTTTTATGCGCGGCGACATTGAGTTCGAGCTCGAATACACGGACGAATTCATGTACGGTTACGTGCGTGGTCTGGACATCAAAATATTCCAACGGCTCAAAGCGGGTTCCCTGAGCGTAGCCGCCCATCTGGACTTGCACGGCATGACCTCGGATCAGGCGCGCGATTCCCTGCTCTTTTTCATCCGCGAATCCTATCTTCAGGGATACCGGTGCGTGCTGGTGGTCACCGGTCGGGGCAAGAACTCCCCAGGCGGACAGTCCGTCCTGCGCACCGAGGCCGAAACCTGGCTGACCAAGGAACCGCTACGACGCGCGGTCCTCGCCTTTTGCACTGCCCAGCCCAAGCACGGTGGCGCTGGCGCTCTCTACGTCCTGTTGCGCAAGCAGAAAAAAACCGAGGGCAAGATCCGCTGGGACAAGATGATGAATTGGGAGGAATAGAGAAATTACGGAACAAAGGAGGACAAATGCAAGAATCTTCCATTTCCGCGAAGGAACTGGTTCAGGCGTTGCTCGGCGTGATAGGGGAATGCTTTGACGGCGCGCGGGAGCACGGCGCATTTCTCAATCCGGACGAAGGTGGCCTCCTTGCCCTACTCGGCGGGCTTTCCGCCCGCCAGGCGTCCACCCCGGTGGCGGGCGACTCCGTGGCGACCCACGCCCTGCATCTGTCTTTCAGCCTGGACGTCTTTACCGACTGGATCTCGGGCGTTCGCGACAAGACTTACGACTGGGAGAAGAGCTGGTCCCAAAACTCGGTGGACGAACAGGAGTGGCGCGCCCTGCTCGACCATATGGCGGCCCAGGCCAAGACGCTCGGCAAGGCCATCGGCAACCGGGCTCCCGTGGATCCGGATGCTGCCTGGGGGGCCTTCGGGGCTTTGGCCCACACGGCCTTCCATCTGGGAGCCGTCCAGGTAAAGGTGGACGTCCTGCGCAACAACGGCTGAAGGCCTTTGCCAGAAAAAACCCCCGCCCTTTCGGACGGGGGTGCCATTTCGACTCTAAGCCTGCGCCGGTGCGGCGGCTTCTTCCGGGACCGGAGCGCGATCGGCTCCGCCCAGCCCGGCCATATCCTTGGCGATGGCCAATTCCTCGGCAGAGAATATCTTGTTGATGTCGATAATAATGATGAACTGCTCGTTCTGACGGCCCATCCCCTTGATATACTCGGCATTGATGGCCGCACCCATCTTCGGGGCGGGCTCGATGGTGTCCGGGGTCATCTCGAAGACCTCGCGCACGGAATCGACCAGCGCGCCCATAACCGTGAACTCGCCCTCGTACTCGATCTCGACGATAATGATGCAGGTGTCCACCGTATCTTCGTAAGCGTAAATTTTCTTAGCCTCTTCCAATCTTCACCAT